>QMWS01000038.1 GCA_003661745.1 Thermoprotei archaeon
AATGCTTAAGTCACTTTATTAAGTTCTTTAAGCTAATATTGCTTGAATGATGTATTTGCCGAGTGCTGAGTTCCCACTGTGATGTGACTACCGAAGGCTGACCTCTAGCTTTTAAACTTAGCCTCTAAAAGAGATTAGTAGCCCATGACTGCAGGGATCATTAAAGTATTTAATAAAAAATATTTTAAGGTGATTAGACGGATCTGTTAGGTAGTGTGGTGTGGAGTAGATGGCAAGGAGAAAATACTCAGCACCAAGGAGGGGCAGCCTCGGCGTAAGACCTAGGAAGAGGGCTTCGGAGTTCGTACCTAGGATTAGGAGTTGGCCTGAAGTAGACTTCGCTGAGCCTAAGCCACTGGCATTCTTAGGCTACAAGGCTGGGATGACTCACGTAATAATGTTTGATGATAGGCCTGGTACGAGAACTTACGGGCAGGAAGTACACGTCCCAGTGACAGTTATCGAGACACCGCCAATGATTGCCTTAGCTGCAAGGTTCTACATACCTACTGTTTCAGGTCTCAAGTGCCTGACTGAGGTATGGGCTGATCCTCCTGAGGAGCTTGAGGTTTGGAGAAGAGTCAAGACGCTATCTGTTAGTGAAGAGCACAGGAAGAGAGCTCTAGAGAAATTAGAGACACACAAAGACGAAGTAGTTAGAGTATCATTACTTCTCGCATCACAACCCAAGCTAGCTGGCGGATTAAGCAAAAAGGTTCCGGATATAATTGAAGTTAAGGTTGGTGGCGGCGATATTAAGTCGCAGATAGAGTACGCACTCAATATAATAGGCAAAGAAATTAAGGTCACAGACATTTTCTCGGCTGGTCAATTTATCGACGTAATCGGAGTTACTAAAGGAAAAGGATTCCAGGGCGTTATTAAGAGATTCGGGGTTAAGGAGCTACCTAGATGGCACAAGCACAGAAAGGGAAGTAGGCGTATAGGATCGAGAAGCCCAACAATAGGTGCTCTTAGCACTGTGCCACAGCCAGGTCAGATGGGCTTCCACAGAAGGACAGAACTAAATAAGAGAATACTAATGATAGGCTCAGATGGATACAGCATTACACCAGCAGGCGGATTCCCGCACTATGGCATAGTTAGGTCTGACTTCATAGTAGTTAAGGGATCAGTGCAGGGGCCGCCTAAGAGGCCGCTAGTACTGAGGTGGCCAATAAGGCCACCTTCGTGGGTACCTGAAGAACCACCTAAGATACTCTATGTAAGCCTCGAGAGTAAGATCTGAGGTGACGGGCCATGGCCAAGATAGTAGTGTCGTTTAAGTTAGATGAAAAGAAGGTTCCCGTCCTCAACCTAGAGGGTAAAGCAGTAGGTGAGGTAGTCCTACCTAAGTTATTTAGCTTACCTGTACGAAAAGACCTGATTAGGAGAGCTTTTCACTCAGCATTTACTGCAAGACTACAGCCTAAGGGTAGGGATCCTCTAGCTGGTAAGAGACGTGTCGGTGAGTCGTGGGGTATTGGATACGGGCTTGCTAGGGTACCGAGATTAGACAATGGTAGGGCGGTATTTGCTCCAATGACGAGAGGTGGTAGACTAGCCCACCCGCCGAGGGTTGAGAAAGTATTACACGAGCTAATAAACAGGAAAGAAAGGATTAGAGCGATTTTATCAGCGCTAGCTGCAACATCAATTCCGGAGTTAGTGCGGGAGAGGGGCCATATCTTCTCAGCCAAGTCTCTTCCTGTTATTGTAGTTAATGATATCGAGAATATATCGAGAACATCTGAGGCTAGGGAGGTACTCAAGAAGCTTGGCTTATGGGAGGACGTAATGCGTGCATACGAGCGGACACGGATAAGGGCTGGAAAAGGCAAGATGAGGGGTAGGCGCTACATAACACCCAAGTCATTCCTGCTTATAGTGTCAAGAACCGACGCACCAGCACTTAAATCATTCAGGAACCTCCCAGGAGTTGATGTAGTAGTACCTGACATTCTGAGCATTCTACACCTCGCACCTGGTGGCGTACCTGGCAGGCTAACTGTCATTACTGTCGATGCACTCGAGAAGATCAAGAGCAAATATGAGGTGGTCACACCTTGATAGAGGAGTCAAAAATAATTAAGAGAATTGTGGCAACCGAGAAAGCCCTAACGTATATAGAGAACCACAACACACTAACATTTATAGTTGATATTAGGGCGACTAAGCACGACATAAAGAGAGCTGTTGAAAAACTATTCGATGTTAAGGTAGCTGAAGTACGAACACTGATAACGCCTAAGGGCGAGAAAAAAGCTTATGTGCGCTTAAAACCAGAATACAAGGCGTCCGACATAGCAACTAGACTAGGTATACTATAATGATATTGTTGGGTGAGAAGGGATGGGCAAGAGGATACTCGTTCAGAGGCAAGGTAGAGGAACGCCAACCTTTAGGTGCCCAAGCCACCTGAGGGTAGCTCCTGCTCACTACCCACCACCTATAAATACAACCTTAAAGGGTTATGTAGTTGAATTAGTTCATGATCCCGGAAGGATGGTTCCACTAGCGCACATTGAGCTCGAGAACGGCTTCGACTACTACATTCCTGCAGCAGAGGGAATGTATGTAGGACAGGAGGTCTACATAGGCCCTGATGCGCCGATAGCTGTAGGAAATACATTACCGCTAAAGAACATACCTGAAGGTACAAAGGTTTACAATATAGAGCTGAGGCCCGGCGATGGAGGTAAGCTAGCTAGACAAGCTGGAAGCTATGCTATCATACTTGGAAGGTCAGGAAGATATACAATTGTTCTGCTACCGAGTGGCAAGCAAAAAAGCATCCTAAGCGACGCTAGGGCAACTATCGGTGTACCCGCTGGAGCAGGCAGAATAGAAAAGCCGCTACTGAAGGCGGGTGCCGCATACTACAAGTGGAGAGTAAAGTCAAGGAAATGGCCAAGAGTGAGAGGTGTAGCAATGAACGCTGTCTCACACCCACACGGTGGAGGGCATCACCAGAGTGTGTCATTTCCATCCACGGTATCAAGGAATGCACCACCCGGCAGGAAGGTCGGTCATATAGCTGCTCGCAGATGTGGCAGAAAGAAAGGTGCTCACTAATACTTCTTTCACGTCCTCGACCTTAGCTAAGCTTTAATTTAGTAAATCTTTGAACCGCAAAGAGTTACGTAGCTTCACTAATTTCATCATTTTTCAGAGCTTGCACCCTCGCTCATCGACAAGGCCTCGCCCACTAGTTTCTCTTTAAATACAGCTATAAGTGATAATGCAGATATTGTGCACGCCCTAACTATACCGTGCAGTACCTCTTAAGTACTTCCTTAATTATATTTGTTGTTGACGCTATAGGCTCATTTACACGCTTAGATAACCTGAGTACTTCACAGCGTATATTACGTTTTTCTAGCTCCTTAATGAGACTCTCCTCACTCACTGGCTGGTCGGGACCTAGAACTATTATATCTGGCTTAATGATCTCAACAGGCTTGTAGATGTTAAATTCGTCCCCAAGTACTGCCTTGTAGACGTACTTTATTGACTCAATTATCTTTAATCTAGAGGCCTGATCTAGTATAGGCTTCCTACCCTTAATTTTCAGCACGTTATTATCCCTGGCAACAATTGCGTAAACTAACCCGTACTTTGAGGCTTCTCTTAAGTAGTAGACATGGCCTGGATGAACTAAATCGAAGGTACCACCAACAAGGACTTTCTTAGGCTTACTCCTCCTCCACTCAAAGCTCGTATACCCAAGTATTCTGAGGGAGTCAAGAAGACCCTCAGCATATGAGACGCAAGCAAGCGCCGTCACATAGTCGCCTATACCAAAATAATATTTAGAGTCACTTAAGTAGAGCTCGGTCAATCTGAGCACCTCCCTCTCCTTATCAGAACCCCTAAAGGTTTGCTTAGCCTCTGCTAGGGCTTTCTCAACCATGTCGATATACGTTTTAACCCTAACAGCTATCTCCTCTTTACTTACACACCTCTCTGCAGAACGCATCACGTATCACCTTAAGTGCCTCCTCCTCCATAAAATGAAGTTTGGGTGAGGTAAGTATTAAGGTGTGAGGGACATCACCAATGTCACATTTTTTAAGTTCCTCAAGTGTCATCGGACATATTCTTGCTTTAGAAGAGCCTAAGGACGCGATGCCAATACCTAGCCTCTCAGGTCTTATTACGCCCTCTCCCCTCTTAGATTCTATTTCGAATAGTATGTCAATTGCTTCACCAACCTTCATAGCTATGCCTTTCTCTGCATCTAACTCTAAGAGTAGGATAGTATGGAGGTTTCTTGCATCATTGTCCTTAATGACATCGTATGGGTATTCGTAGAGTATGCCATTGCGGGGGTAGGTCATGGTGACTACCTTACCTATTTTATACACCATTAAGCCAGACATAGTTAGTGCTGTTGGTACTATGCTAATGCCGGGAATTACCTCGAAGTCAAATCCGTACTTACTTGCTTCAACAAGTAAGGCAATATGAGTTGTCGCAACTAATGGATCTCCAGGAACTAAAATTGCTACATCACCTTTCTCTAGCTCTCGTATAATCACTTCAAAAGACCTCTCCTCAAGATCTCTCCTTGATAAAGGTACAACATCCCTGCCTACGATCTCTCTTATCTTCTCTCCATTATCTATCAGTATTCCTGTGTACTTGTCAAGGAATACTCTCCTAACACTTCTTACTATATTTAATGCCCGCAAGGTCATAAGATCAGGAGAGAAGCCTAAACCTATTAAGTATAATTTACCCATGCTATAGCACCACGTACTTAGAAAACACTAGCTTCTCTCTCACTACTTCCTTAGATAAGTCAATACTCTCAACTATCTTAGTTACGTCACGTAGGAATTCCACAAGCTCACCCCTAATATCAGACTTAGCTTTCTTTATAACTGAAATACCATCCTGCTTAACAACTACCTCAGACTTTAACTTTAGGAGTTCACCATACATTCGCGTCATGAAGTCACGTGCTGGAAGCTCGCTCGAAATCAATACCTCAAATCTGACCCAGGAAACAAGTTCCTGTCCAGGCAAGTAATATGTTATTATGTTTAATCCATGAATGTACTTCAGTCCAAGAACTTTAAAGTTAAATACGACGTAATTGAGCCCTTCAACATCAGCCTCGGCAAATGCTGCAAGCATTTCCTCACGCTTTATTATGTCTCTTAAGTTATTAATAACGTAGTCAAGTTTAAACATATGCTCTCACCAAGGCTATAGCCGTTAATACCTGCAAGCATAGAGCTAATAACTGCTACTACCCGCATGAACCTCAGAAAAACTTAACTTTAGTTATATAATTATTGCTGGTAGCAGGGAATGGGCGAGAGAATAGACCTTAAGTCATGGCTAAGAAAGGCAAGTAGACTCTCATTAATTAGAATTGACGTAGAGAGCGAGGAGAAGTTAGTTAAGGACCTCATCAAGATAATAGAATTCTTTAACCAATTGCGTGAGGTAAATGTTGAAAACGTAGAGCCGCTATTTATGAACCCCATAGGCGGTTACGTCGTTCGTGACGACGAGCCTAAAGAGTGCCTCAAGGCGGAGGAAGTGCTGATAAATGTTAAGGAAAAAGTTGATGGCTACGTTAAGGGACCAAGGACGCTGTGAGGTAGTTTCTAATGAAGTTGCCCTTAACCATAGCTGAGCTTAAGAGAGCTATTCGCGAAGATCCCGCACTACTCTTAGAATATATTGAGAAGACATATGAGGTAATAAACAGGGTTGAGCCGAAGGTAAAGGCATATATAACACTGAGGCCGAAAGAGAAGATACTTAAGGAAGCCAAGGTGATTATATCTAAGATTAAGAATGGAAAGGCAGGGCTGCTTGCAGGATGCTTAATAGCTGTTAAGGATAACATAGTCACTAAGGGACTAAGAACCACTTGTGGTTCCAAGATGCTTTACGACTTCATACCGCCGTATAATGCCACAGCAGTTGAAAGATTACTGAGTGAGGACGCTATAATAATAGGTAAGACCAATATGGACGAATTCGCTATGGGCTCAACAACAGAAAACAGTGCATTCTACCCGACTAGAAATCCATGGGATACTAGCAGAGTTCCGGGCGGCTCATCCGGAGGTAGCGCAGCTGCTACCGCTGCCTTGGAAGCAACAGCATCTCTAGGATCGGACACTGGTGGTTCGATACGTGCACCCGCAGCGTATACGGCGACAGTGGGTCTAAAGCCTTCTTATGGATTAGTCAGCAGATACGGACTAATAGCATATGCCAATAGCTTAGAACAGATAGGCCCTATAGGTAGATCCGTAAGTGATGTCGCCTTATTGCTCGATGTTATTTCAGGTTTTGACCCACGCGACTCGACCTCGGTTAAGGAATGTTTACGCGAAATACCCTACATTAAGTGTGTTGAGAAGAAGGTGGAAGATAGGGTTAAGGTGGCTGTTGTTAAAGAGATGACTTCTGAAGGCATAGAGCCGCCTGTTAGGGCGGTCTTTAATTCTGTACTTAGTAAGCTTGAAGCAAATGATTTTTACGTAGAGGAAGTAGCCATACCTGAATTGAGGTACGCACTACCTACGTACTACATCATTGCTACAGCCGAGGCAAGCTCAAACCTAGCTAGATTTGATGGCTTAAGGTATGGCTATCATACTCCAGTCGAGGGCAGATCATGGTATGACGTTTTCTCTGAGGTCAGAACTGAGGCCTTCGGGCCTGAAGTTAAGCGAAGAATCCTAGTTGGCTCCTTCGTCTTAAGTGCTGGTTACTATGACGAATACTACCTAAGAGCGTCAAAGGTAAGGAGGATAATACGAGAT
>QMWS01000039.1 GCA_003661745.1 Thermoprotei archaeon
ATTGCTTACTACGGGCATCACGAAATTCTTAACTGGAGCTTACATACCTTAGGGAGTAAAAGTAAGGTTAATAAAACCTTTAAACAGATTTTCGGAGTAGTAGGAGGGTTGGCGATGGTTACAGTAAAAGAAGTGCCAGCTGACGCGTTCATTGAGGCACTAGCTAGGTATCTAAAGGAGAACGTACCGCAGGTTAGGCCTCCTGAGTGGTCTCTCTTCGTGAAGACGGGACCTCATAAAGAGAGAGTTCCCGATAATCCTGATTGGTGGTACTATAGGGCAGCAAGTATACTCAGGAAACTCTACATAAGTGGTGAGCCTATAGGTCTCGAGACGTTCAGGACCATTTATGGTGGTCTCCAAAGACGTGGTTCAGCACCACCACACTTCAGGAAGGCTGGCGGGTCGCATATTAGAAAGATACTTCAGCAGCTGGAGAGAGCTGGGTTAGTTATTAAGGTAGGCAATAAAGGGAGGACACTCTCACCTCGGGGGAGGTCGCTACTTGATAAGTTAGCTAATGAGGTCTTCAAGGATGTAGTTAAGGTTATTCCGGAGCTAAAGAAGTATGGTAGTGGGGGTAAGAGAAGTGAGTGATGAGTACTACGATGAAGAGCTTGAAGAGATAAAGCGGAGGCAGCTAGAGGAGCTCATGAGAAGAGCTCAAGAAGCGAAAAAGAAAGAAGAGGAGTTAGCTCGCGAGGCGCAGAAGCAAGCTATCCTGAGGAGGATACTTACTCCCGAAGCTCGTGAGAGGCTAGCTAATGTTAGGCTAGTTAGGCCTGAGCTAGCTAAGGCTGTTGAGGAATACTTAATAAGTCTAGCACTAGCAGGTCAAATTAGAGAAAGAATAGATGATGAGGCACTAAAACAAATATTAGCTGCTATAGATTCGAGAAGTAGGCGTGATGTAAAGATAAGGATTAGGGGAAAGAGGTGGTAATGTTGGCGAGGAACAAACACGTAGCAAGAAAAATAAGGCTCGCTAAGGCATTAAAATCTAATTCAGCTATACCTGTATGGGTAGTTATTAAAACACTAAGAAAGGTACCGTTTAGACCTAAGTTAAGGCACTGGAGAAGAGTAAAATTAGGTAATATTTAGGGGTAGCTAGGTGATAAACGGTGTCCGAGAAGATATATATAATCAACTTATCCCGCCTCTACTGGACTGGCAGGAGAAGGAGGGTACCGCGGGCTATTAAGAGAATAAGGGAGTTTATTAAGAGGCACGTAAAGGCAGAACACATAGTTATTGACGAGTCAATAAACGAGTACGTATTCTCTAGAGCGTATGATAAGCCTCCACGCAGAGTAGCAGTTAGAGTTATTCCACTTGATAGCGAAGGTAAGGTGGTTAAGGTAGCGCTAGCGATTCCTCTAATACCTTCTGGGGAAGGACATTAGTAGTACGGTGCTTTAAATGCCCTTAGATAAGCTAAAGATTTTTGGTAATCCAAATATCGGAGTCTATATATTCGTTAATAATAAGATAGCACTAGTTCCTCAGGGTATTGAGTTAAGTGCAAAAAGGAAAATAGGTGATATTCTAAACGTAGAAGTTATTGAGGCGAGAGTAGCTGGCACGTTTCTTCTCGGTGTCTTAATAGCGGGTAATGACAGGGTACTGCTCGTACCCAGAATAGCGCGAGATGAAGAGGTAGAGTACCTCAAGAGTATAGGTTTGAACGTTCATGTAGTTCATACTACATTCACAGCCCTTGGAAACGTTATCTTAGCAAATAGTAAGGCAGCTATTCTTCATCCCGAGTTAGAGAAAAGTGAGGTAAAGGAATTATCAGACCTCCTAGGAATTAGGAAACTTATTCAGGCACCGATAGCGGGGATCCCAACTGTTGGCTCAGTAGCTGTTATAACCGATAAGGGTGGTGTTGTTCATCCTGACGTGAGTGATGAAGAGCTACGTAAGTTATCAGAATTTTTTGAAGTGCCAGTAGATATAGGTACTGTAAACTTCGGCGTAGCATTTATTAGGACTGGCTTGGTAGCGAATAATTACGGGGCCCTAGTAGGTGAGAAGACAACGGGTCCCGAAATATTAAGAATTACGAAGGCACTAAATATAGGGTAGGTGGTGAAAGTATGGGTGAGGTAAAGGTATTTAGAGTATCGGGTATAGCGCTCTTCAGTCCTGATAAGCTTAGAGAGTGGCAGGTATTCAGAATAGATGTAAGAGCGCTGACTAAGGAGCATGCTATAGAGAAGGTGCTATCAGAGCTAGGTAGCAGGCACAAGCTCAAGAGGTCTCATATAAAGATACTTGAAGTTAAGGAGATTAGACCAGAGGAGTCTAAATCCAAGTTCATAAGACAGTTAGAAACCCTAAGAGGATGGTATTTTGAGTAATCAACCTAGTCAAGGAGTAACCGTATCTCTCGATACTCTAGTGGCCGAATTAGCAGAAGCTAGGAAGTATATTGAGGCATTAGAGAGTCAAATTAATCAATTAAATAGTGAATTAATAGAGATAATGTCTAGTAGGGAACTCATTTCCGAGCTCAACACTAGGGACGTCAAAGAATTAATAGCTCCAGCGGATAGGCGCGGTCACGTAATGGTTAAGGTAACACCTATAACTAAAGATAAGGTAATTACTCATATAGGCCTTGAGTACTATGTAGAACTCCCGCTGGATAAGGCGGTTGAAGTACTAAGTAAGAAGGAGAGTGACGTTAAGAGAGCTATAGAGGCACTTCAAAGCGAGCTAAGTAACGCAGTTAAGTACTACCGTCAATTACAGGCTATAATTAACGCCGCTCTTACTCAAGCAAGGAGAGGACCTCAAAAGTAGGTTCTAAGCATCCGTTGGTACAGCTCATTAGGAGAATGAATGCCTTAGTGTTAATCAGGAACCTATATTAATCTCTTACTGACAGAGAAACAACTAGAGTGGGACGCAATGTTTAATAAGATAAAGAAGGTATTCAGTGATCTGAGTAGGAAGCTTAGTGATGCAATAACTAAGAAGGAGTTAAGTGAAGAGGAGTTCGAGGAAATATTCTCTGATTTTGAAATAACCCTCCTTGAGGGTGATGTAGCTTATGATGTAGTTGAGTTACTCAAGGAGAACTTAAAGAAGGAGCTTGTAGGTATGAAGCTAAGTAGATTTGGTGGCTCTGAGGAAGTAGTTAGGTCGAAAATACGTGATGTGATACATAGCCTACTTGCGAAAGGAGTGCCTGATAAGGACTTAATCGACCTAGTTAGGGAGGGACCTAAACCATTTAAGATAGTGTTCCTTGGTGTGAATGGTGTAGGGAAAACAACGACTATAGCTAAAGTAGCTTATAGACTGAGAAAGGTAGGATTAAGGCCTGTTATTGTAGCTGCAGATACTTTCAGAGCTGGCGCGCAGGAGCAGCTGGAGATTCATGCTAAGAGATTGTCAGTACCGTTTATTAAGGGTAAGTATGGCGCTGATCCAGCTGCTGTAGCTAAAGACGGTGTGATACATGCTGAGAAGAACTTCTTAGATGCTGTATTAATAGATACAGCAGGTAGGATGCATACTGATGTAGATTTAATGAATGAGATCAGGAAGGTCGTCAGAGTAGTAAGGCCCGATATGAAGGTTCTCGTTCTCGATGCGCTGACAGGCAATGATGCCATTCAGCAAGCTTCGTTCTTCGATAAAGCTGTAGGGGTCGATGCTGTAATACTCACCAAACTAGATGCTGATGCCAAGGGAGGCTCGGCACTTAGTATATTAATGACCGTAGGAAAACCAATACTATACGTTGGCGTCGGACAGGATTATGAAGACTTAATTAAGTATGACCCTAATGAAATACTTAATAAGTTGCTTGAGCAATGAGTTTAAGGCGAGGTAAGGAGGTGTGGGTATAAAGGAGTTATTGGAGGCGTGGAGAAGGATATTCGCTATAGCTGAGAAGCCCGAGCCTGATGAATACAAGCTACTCTTTAAGATAACGATAGGTGGTATACTGCTGGCGGGGGCGGTAGGCTTTCTGATACATCTAGCACTATCTCTTATACAGGGTGGTGTAGGTGGGTGAAGAGAGCGCGAGGGGGAGCTGGCCTATAAAGTACGTGGTCTTAAGGACGACCGCAGGTCAGGAAGCTAACGTAGCACTAATGCTCGAGTCAATAGCTAAGGGAATGAGAGTAAAGGGTCTATACGCTATTGTCGTACCGCCCGAGATAAAAGGATACATAGTTATTGAAGCAGAGGGGCTCCATGTAGTACATAGGATAGCGCGTGACATAAAGCACGTTAAAGGGAAAGCCATGGGCTCGCTGAAACGGGAGGAAGTTGAGAGGTTAATTAAGGTGAAGAGGCCTGTTGAGGAGGTAAAGCCGGGAGACATAGTGGAAATTATCTCAGGCCCATTTAAAGGCTTAAAAGCTTCAGTTATATCTGTAGACGTGCAGAAGAACGTGGTTACACTCAATATACTTGAGGCCTCCTATAAAATGGAGGCTACTGTTCCAGGTGATGATATAAGGCTGATTAAGAGGAAGTGATGGAATATGCCGTGGAGGATGATAAGAGCAAAAGTACAAGGTGGTAAAGCCACTCCGTCACCTCCGTTAGGTCCCGCAATTAGCCAGTACGGACTAGATGTGAACGAAGTCATTAATAAGATCAACGAGCTAACCAAGAAGTTCGAAGGACTTGAAGTAACTGTCAACATATACGTAAATACAGAGACCAAGGAGTACAAAATAGAAGTTAAATCACCTACAACTACCTCACTTCTACTTAAGTTCGCTGGTGCCTCAAATCCCTCAGGTGATCCAGCACACCAAAAGGTAGGCGATGTCTCGCTCGAGGATATAATTAAGATAGCAATAATGAAGAAAAATGATTTAACAGCAAAATCCCTAAAGGCAGCAGTTAAGACTATACTCTCATCAGCAGCTACAATAGGTGTTACAGTTAATGGTAAGGAGCCAAAGGATGTGGTCAGGGAAGTCGAGAAGGGGCTTCACGATGATTTACTACTTAAATATGAAGACGAGTGGAAGAGTGGTTAGGTGACCTGATATGCCCCTAACACGTGAGTCACTAATTGATGCGGTTAAGAAGGCCATAGAGCTAGGTAAGGGGAGAAACTTTAAGCAGTCAGTGGAGCTAATAGTTGTATTTAAGGGTGTTGATAGGAAGTCACCCGAGATAAAGTTCAGGGATGCAGTGTACCTCCCTAAAGGACTTGGTAAGGAGCCAAAAATCCTCGTCATAGCTGACGGAGACATGTTAATTAAGGCGAGAGAGGCAGGTGTTGACGCGCTAAGCGCAGAGGATATTAAGGGTCTAAGCAAGAGGGCTATCAAGAAACTAGCGAGAACATATGACTGGGTACTCGTGAAAGCTGATTTAATGGCTACAGTAGGTAGGCTTTTAGGCCCAGCATTAGGTCCTAGAGGAAAAGCGCCCATACCTGTGCCCTTAAGTGCTGACATAAAAGTACTAATTAAGAGGTACATGAGCACAACAAGGCTAAGGAATAAGGAGCAGGTCTGGGTGGGCTGTAGGGTCGGTACTGAAGATATGAAGGCAGAGGACATAGTTGATAACATAATGGCAGTGATAGAGCACATTAAGACAAAATTTAAGAGACCTTTCGAAACATCAACTAGGGTATTTATTAAGACTACCATGGGCCCGCCTGTTGAGGTGATCATGCAGTGAAGGGGAGTACTAGGGCAAGGATGTTGAAGCTGCTTGAGAAGTTAAGTAAGGAGGGGAGTGAACAGAAGACTAAGGTAAGGCCAGCAATAATCAAGAAGCAAGCGATAGTTGAGGAAATAAAGAAGCTGCTACAAAGCTACAAGACAGTAGGCTTTATAGACTTAGGAGGTGTGCCTACACCGCAGTACAAGCAGATAAAGAGGGAGCTCGAGAAGCACGGCTTTATTAAGGTCTACAAGAATTCCCTCTTCCTGAGGGCTGCCAAAGAGGTAGGTCTCAAGAACCTAGATCAGTTGGAGCCATACCTAACAGGTACTAACGCATTTATCTTCACTAACCTCAACGCCTACGAGCTAGCACTAATTCTTGAGAAGTATACTGCTCCAAAATACGCTAAGCCCGGCGATAAGGCAACCGATGATATATACCTACCGCAAGGTCCTACCGGCATACAGCCAGGCCCTATGCTATCGGTCTTCGGTAAGCTGAGAGTTCCAACACAGGTACGTGAAGGTGTAATATGGATAGCTAAGGATACTAGGGTTGCGAAAGCTGGAGACACAATAAGTCCTGAGCTAGCTTCACTTCTCAGGAAGTTAGGTATTAAGCCTATACAGGTTAAGTTGAGGCTTAAGGTAGTATGGGATGATGGTCTAGTACTGCCGTCCGAGAAGTTAGTAGTTAACATAGAGGAGTTCAAGAACGAATTAATGGATGCGGTAAGCGTAGCTAGAGAGCTAGCTGCAGAGGCCGCTCTACCGTTGCCGGAAGTACTGCCAAGCGCTATTACCAGAGCTTACTTAAGAGCTATGGGGCTGGCAGCTGAAGCTGGCTTCCTAACACCAGAGACTGCCGAAATTGTAATCAGAAGCGCGATAAGTAAGGCACTAGTACTGGCAGCAAACCTAGCACAGAAAGCACCTGACTTGGGACTCAATATTTCACTAGCTCCTACCGTACCTGCTCAGGCACCGCAGCCTCAGGCTGCTCCAGCTGAGGAGAAGAAGGAGGAGGAAGAGGAGGAGAAGAAGGAAGAAGTTAGTGAAGAAGAAATCGCAGAAGGAATATCATCACTATTCGGG
>QMWS01000040.1 GCA_003661745.1 Thermoprotei archaeon
ATGCGAGGTGAGACACCCGCTCTCGACATTCAGGAAGCAGTACCTCCTGTACCATACCTCCCTACAACGGAGATCGCTCCCATAGGTTTCCTCAAGTTCGTGGTACCTCACACCCTTGCATACGTTATTTTTAAATTATTAATTATTATCACTATGTTATCTTACTATTATTGTTTAAAATTTTATTATTTTTGTTTAGATTAAATAGCTAGATAGCTCTAACCACATCACGCAAGGTCAGCTATCATACATACTGGAGACGAAAGCCAATGAAGCACATAGTTTAACTTGAGTAATTTTAGGAGGGAATATTAAAAGGGAGTTGACTGTTTCACGTAGTCTTACAAAGTTAGGGAAAAGATATGGTTTCTTCACTACTCATAAGCTAAGGGGTAATTACTCATATTTAATGCCTAGTGAATCTTCTGAAGAGTTCTCCCGAAGCCTCTATGGCTTTCTCGACATCTTCCTCAGTATGCATAGCTGATATGAACCACTCCTCGAACCACGCCCCGCCGTAAGGTATGATGCCTTGTGCGAGCATCCCTAACCACCACCTATACCATAACTTCTTATCTGCTCTGTAAGCTTCCCTGAAGTTTCTTGGGGCTCTATCTAAGCCGAAGAATATTGAGCCCATATTACCTACTTGAGTAATTGCTACCGTTAAGCCAGCATCTTGAGCTACTTCCTTTAATCCCTTCGCTAGCTTCACGCTGAGCTCAGCCATTCTCCTGTGGGTGTCCTCAGTAAAGACTTTAGTAATGCATGCTAGTCCTGCTGCGGCGGAGAGGGGGTTGGCGTTGTATGTTCCATAATGAACTACTCTACCTATAGGCGTTATCTCTTCCATGTACTCCTCTTTACCGCCGAATGCAGCTAGCGGTGTGCCTCCTCCAATTACCTTCCCTAATGTAATTAGGTCAGGCTCAACGCCATAGAGTTGATGAGCTGCGGTAGGTGCGGCATTAAATCCTGTTTTAACTTCATCGAATATCAGCAATACTCCGTAGTAATCTGCGAGCCTCCTCAACTCCTTCAAGTAGCCTGCTTCAGGCGGAATCACGCCGCTGTTGGTCTGTATGGGCTCCGTCACTATAGCTGCTATCTCGTTCTCGTGCTTCTTGAGGAGGTACTCTATACAGTCTAGATCATTGAAGTGGGCGACGAGCGTGAGCTTAGCGACTGCTTCAGGAGTTCCTTCGGAGTCAGGTATTGAAGCGGGTACGTGCTGAGAGCCCATGAGGGCGTACTTGCTCGGCTTATCACTAATTAGTAGGTAGTCATGTGCTCCATGATATGCACCTTCCATCTTAATAATCTTATCCCTCTTCGTTATGGCTCTAGCTAACCTCACTGCATACATGGTTGCTTCACCGCCTGAGTTCGTGAACCTGAGCATCTCTAGAGCAGGTATTCTCTTCCTTAACTCCTTAGCTAGAGCTAGGGCCTCAGGTGTTGGAGCCCCTAGGAGCGTCCCCTTCTCCGCTACCTGCTCTCTTATGGCTTCTACGATTGCCGGGTTCCTGTGCCCTGCAGTCATAGCGCCGTAAGCCATGCAGAAGTCTATGTACTCATTCTCGTCGACGTCCCATACCCTAGACCCGTAACCCTTCACCATGTATATAGGGTATGGTCTAAAGTATTGAATAGCGCTGTTAACGCCACCTGGAAAATACCTTGATGCTTCTTCGAAAACTCTCCTAGAGCCTGGGGTTCTCTCTAAGAACTTACTAGCTTCGGGAGGTGTGGAAGTGCTCACTAAGTGACACCACCGAGTAATATTCTCGGTGCACACTTTTTAATTTTATTAATATTAGTTTTTAAAGTATAATTGCTTGATTTTCAGCTAAAGGTAAAGATTAGTAAGAGCTTTCACGCACATACTTAGCAAGATATATGCATTAATTTTTTAAAATTTATAAGGAAGCCCCTAGAAAATATAATTATGTAAGGTGCTGTAGTCCATGGAGAAGGTAGCAATTGCACTCTGGGCTACCGTAGCATATATTGTCGTTGTTCTCGTAATAGGCGCTTGGGCTTCAAGAAAGGTTAAGGACTTGGTAGACTACGTAGTTGCTGGCAGAAGACTCGGCTTCTGGCTAGCTTTCGGTACCATACTCGCAACATGGTTCGGCACCGGAGTAGCCGTCGGCGGCGCATCGATGGCCTACTCCTTCGGCCTTCGAGGAGTAATCATGGATCCTATAGGAGCTGGCCTATGTATACTCCTCTTCGGATTATTCTTTGCTCACATACTAAGGAAGCTGAAGTACGTCACAATATCTGACTTCTTCAGGGTTAAGTACGGCAGAGCTATGGAAGCGCTCTCAATGATTATTCAGGTCATAGCATACATGGGCTGGATGGCTTCTCTGCTCGTAACCTTCGGCGGCATCTTTGAAGTATACACAGGTATTCCGTGGGAGCAAGGTTTGTTGATAGGCACACTAGTTACGATAGCGTACACCACGCTCGGAGGCATGTGGGCAGTTACGCTGACGGACTTTGTTCAGATGGTCATATTCTTAACAGGTATAGTATTAGCTGTTCCATTCGTCATCAATGCCGCGGGGGGTTGGGAGGTCATAGCCTCTAAGATATCACCTGACATGTACTCCATACTTCCAGGCCCTAAGTTCGAGTACCTAGGTTACATAGGTTTGTTCGGAATGATGTATTACATATCTTCCTGGCTCGTGCAAGGCCTCGGATCACTCTCATGCCAGGATCTAGTCCAGAGGGGCCTTTCAGCTAAGGATGCTAAGACATCTAGGTACGCTTCAATAGCTGCTGCAGTAGGCTACTGGACAATAGGTCTCATACCCGCACTAATCGGAGTATGGGCAACCATCATACTACCTAATCTCGAAAACCCAGACCACGTACTCCCAATGATCGCCTTAAAGTACCTGCCTCTACCTATCTTCACCATATTTACCGTAGGCTTGCTTGCTGCTCTAATGAGCAGTGCCGATAGCTCAATGCTTATTCCTCCATCAATGATAGCTTGGAACCTCCTACCCATGATTAAGCCGGACTTAAGCGAGAAGACCAAGCTCTTAATCTCAAGAATACTCGTCCCAATAATTGCGTTTGCTTCACTAGGCATAGCATTGTGGGCCAAGACAATCTACTTCCTGATGAACCTGAGCTGGGAGCTCATCTTAATGGTTCAGGGCATACCATTCATTCTCGGGATTTACTGGAAGAAAGCTAATAGGTCAGCAGCAATAGCGTCCGTCATAGTAAACTTCGCTGTTTGGATACCACTGATATTCTATGTGTTACCACACTGCCTCATAGTTGAGGAGGGAGTACTCGATTGGGCGATATGGGACGCAATATACATTGCAGCTCTGCCAGCATTAGTATGCGGTACGATAGCCTTCATCGTAACAGCTCTAGTAACGCAGAAGAGAGATCCGCCGAGACCTCTTGTAGATATAGAAGGTAAACCCGTAAAGTGACTAAGTAAAATTATGTATTTTTACCCCATGAAATTATGGAACACGCGAGCTCCGACCCACTCTCCCTAGGTGGCTTAAAATGGCTGTACTCACACCCAAAAAATTAGCGGAGTTGAGTAGTGAGGAATTTTCTAGGATAATGGCTAGATCGTCGCTAGATATAGAGTCCATTAAACCTAAGGTTGAGGAGATAATTAATCGCGTTAGAAAGTACGGTGACGAGGAGATAGTTAGGTTTTACGAGAGCTTCTTCGGGGAAAGAGTACTTGATAAGGAAAGCATAAAGGTATCGGAGAGTGAGTTTGAGGAAGCCTACAGTGTGGTTCCTGAGGACTTTATTGATGCTATTAAGGTGGCGGTAAAGAATGTTGAGAAGTTCCATAGAGAGCAGTTACCGAGAAGGCTATGGATTACAGAAGTATGTGAGGGAGTCTATGCGGGTCAGTTCTGGAACCCTATAGAGAGTGTAGGTGCCTACATTCCAGGAGGTAGGGCGGCATATCCCTCGACAGTCCTCATGACCACCATTCCAGCTAAGGTAGCTGGTGTCGAGAAGATTATTGCATGCACACCACCAAGGCCTGACGGATCTGTACATCCAGTAACTCTCGCAACCTTAGGTATCGTAGGGGTTGAGGACGTATTTAAGGTTGGTGGAGCGCACGCTATAGCAGCTATGGCCTTCGGGACGCAGACCATCCCGAAGGTAGAGAAAGTGGTGGGCCCCGGAAACATATGGGTCGTTACTGCTAAGAAGTTACTGTACGGTATCATAGACATAGACTTCATCGCGGGGCCCTCTGAAGTCCTGATAATTGCTGATGATTCAGCTAACCCCTACTACGTAGCTATCGACATGGTCGCTCAGGCAGAGCATGACCCGCTAGCAGCTGCCGTCCTAGTAACTACGTCTCCAAGGTTAGCTAAGGAAGTCTCCGAGCTTCTTGATGACTTAGTTAAGTCTTCACCTAGGGGTAAGATAATTGAGGAGTCGCTTAAGAGGAACGGTGCTATAATAGTAGTTAATGACCTGAAGGAAGCATTCAACTTCGCTAATAAGTACGCACCTGAACACTTAGAAATCATTGTAAAGAAAATCAGCTTAGCAGAAATTGCTGAGGTCATCAAAAATGCTGGCTCAGTATTTATAGGGCCCAACACCCCCGTAGCCCTAGGTGACTACGTAATAGGGACAAACCACGTCCTGCCAACAAACATGTTCGCTAAGAAGAGAGGAGGCTTAAGCGTCCTCGACTTTATTAAAATAACAGATGTCCAGTACGTAACGTATGAAGGAATAGCGAAGCTAGGGCCCTGCGCAGTAAAAATAGCAGAGGAGGAAGGATTAGTAGAGCACGCAAATTCAGTTAAAGCAAGACTAAAGCACATTCCCATATCATCCATAGAGAAATAAATGAGTTATTTTCGCTAATTAAACACCCCCTCCCTACCTTCGCCTTAAGGTAGCGCTATTAAAATAAAGCCAGTAATGCCTTAAGCACTAGAGCATTGGGTTAGCGTAGGTAGCCACATTTATTTTAGAGAATATTTGTGAGAGTTCTTTACGATTCTGTTGGACTGGGAAACTTATAACGAGCTAAGCATGCTGTCGAAGGCAGCTATATTGGGTATGAAGTTAACTGACTGAGATATTTCTAGACGTCACTTCAGGAGAAATGGGGGGTTAAGAGTGCTTTGAGGCGTATAGGGACTTCGCTTTTAAGGCATTCGCTGCGTGTGACTGCTTGCGGGTCCTACTACATTAGTTAGTAACGACCTATTAGTAATTAAGTAAGGTCTTAGGCGTCATGAAGGATGCGTTAATTAAGGCGGCTGCTGGCGCTGAGATGTTGAATTTCCACACCGATGAAGGAGCTGCATGGATCAGAGAAACCTCAATGCCATAGCTTACTTCATTAGGAAGCTTCTTGAAGCTGCGTCCGCAGGCATACTCTTAGTCCCTACTGAGAAGGCGCTTCGCAAGCTATCGGAAAAGAGTGAGGTAGTCTGCTCATACTTAGGTAGGACCTACGCCTTACATGAGGACTTCTTCATACTTAAGGGGAGCTGTGGGGAGTACCTAAAACCTGACACAAACCTAGAGGAAAGGGTGAAGGCTCACGTAGGTAGTAGACCACTAGAGGCACTATTGAGTGGGTACCACAAGCTAGTAAAGAAGATCATTAAGAGATGCGGAAGGCTATCTAAATTAATGATCCCAACTGAAGTGCCTTTGCCTACTAGCGCTTAATCGCTGAAAAACTTTAGAACCTCTCTTGAGAACGAATATACTTGTTATTGGCGGTAGTCCCGCAGGCATAGTAGCTACCTTAACATCTAAGCAGGCGAACAAGGAAGTAACTGTTGCTAGGAGGGGGAAGTTCGTTGTAGTACCCTGCGGGATCCCATATATCTTTGGAACCCTCAGGAGCGTCGAGAAGGATAGGATACCTGATGAAGTTCTCACGAAGAATAATGTTAACTTAGTCATTGATGTAGTAGTTGATGTCGACCTTAAGGATGAGGTTGCTAGATTGAGGTGCGATGACAACATATCGTTTGAGAAGCCAGTTCTAGCTATTGGGTCAAACCCTTCTATTTCGCCAATAGGGGGTGTTGACTTAGAGAATGTCTTTCTAGTCTATAAGGATCCTGAACACCTGAGCGAAATTCTGAAGGCTATTAACGAGTGTGAGAGAATAGGATAATCATAATAGGCAGCGGCTTCATAGGTGTTAAGTTCGATGACGACCTAGCGAAGATTAGGAGGAAGGTGACTATTGTCGAGCTCCTCTCGCACGTACTAGCCTTCTCCTTTGATGATGAATTCTAAGGGTTAGCGGAGGAGAAGCTCAGAGAGCTCAGCGTCGAATTAAGAATTAATTCTAGGGTTGTTAAGATAGAAGGGAAGGATAGCGTTGAGGAGGTAGTTCTAGATAGTGGCGAGAGAATAAGGAGTAACATGGTGATACTTGCTATGGGAGCTAAGCCAAATACCGACTTAGCTCAGAAGATGGGGCTTAAGATAAGTGAGTATGGTGTTGAGTTGAAGTAGATGAGTACATGATGGCCTCACACCTCGACGTCTTCGCTGTCGTGGACTGTGCTGAGAAGAGGGGCTTCTTCGCGGGGAAGCTGAAGCCAGTAGTGCTTGCGTCTGTAGCTATAGCAGAAGCTAGGATAGCTGGCGCGAACTTATACAAGATAACTGCGTTTAGGCAGATGAAGGGTGCGCTTGGCA
>QMWS01000041.1 GCA_003661745.1 Thermoprotei archaeon
AAAAGGGCAGGTGTATGAGATTTTCACCTCACTTTTGAGAAGGATTCAATCAAGGTTTATGGGTTCAGGAGGTGTGATCCCTGGGAGGATTTGGGTGGTGAGTTCAGAGAGTGACAAGGGAGCAGCACTAAACAGGCTCGTCACCCAGTACAAAGGGAAGAGGGGGGTGCTTGAGGTTAGAGCGTCACTATGGGAGGTTATGCCTGAAAGGTACAGCGGTGAAACGTTCAAAGTATTTGTGGGAAGTGAAACGAGACCCCCAGAAATCATCGACAAGCACAACATAAAACTCTTAGAGCTTGAACCAGATAGGGTTATTGATGTCCCCGTTGAGCATTATGATGATTTCAAAGTAGATATTCATGCGGCACTGCGTGACCTCGCTGGTTTCTCCACTTCCTCCACCTATAAACTCTTCCGCCTCAAGCATAAGCTTATTGAAGCACTTACTGTTACAAGTATCTTTCCTGACGAGATAAGCCTTGACTTCGATGACGAGAGTGACCAGATACAAAATTACCTCCTCTACCCCGACTACTTTCAAAATCCGCTCAAGAAAGAGGTGCCACGGTGCATTCACATTGACATAGGGTTAAGTGGTGATAGGCTTGGGATTGCTGCATCCTTTGTTTCGGATTTTAAGGAGAGGGTGACGCGTGATCCTCACACTTTCGAAGAGATAGTGGAACTTGTGCCTGTGATAGTATGTGAATGGTGTCTTGGAATCAAGGCTAAACCGGGGCAACAGGTCCCACTGTATAAGGTGAGACAGTTTCTCTCCTGGCTCACAGCCCAGGGTTACCTCGTTGACGTTGTTACCTGTGATGGGTTTCAAAGTGCCGATATGCTACAGTGGGTGAAGAAGTCAGGTTTCACAGGTGAGCTTTTCTCCGTCGATAGAACCTCCCTCCCCTATCTCACCTTCAGAACTGCAGTATACGAGGGGACGCTCGTCATGCCGAAGAACGAAATTCTCAAGAAAGAGCTTTTAGAGCTTGAGCTTACTCCGGATGGCAAAAAAGTTGATCACCCTGAGAAGTTTGAAGATGGGGAAAAAGGGACAAAGGATATTGCTGATGCAGTGTGCGGGTCAGGGTGTGTTGCAAGGGAACGTGCAGATAGTTACAAGTTACTCTTTCTCAAGGGTGAAGAGGAAAGCGTAGGTGGAAGGCTTAAAGAGGTGTTCTGGGGTGAAGAGGGAGAGGTGGTATGGGAAGAGCTGTAGATTTGATTCGTCTGGTAAAGTCGGTGAGAGTGGCGTGGAAACTTACAAGAGAGGAGTTCCTCAAGAGTAGAATTCCTCTCGTCAAGAAACTTGAACCTCTGGTGAAAAGAGCAGAGAAGGGGGAGTTAGTAGAGTTCTCTCTGAAAGAGCTTGACAAGAGCTTACCTAACTTGAAAGTGTGTATGTATTGCTCTAAGGTGTCAAAGTTTCCTACCTCTTACGATGATGTGCGCAAAATGATTTACATAAACCTTGATACTCCTTCGGATTTTGTGGAAGAGGTTCTTAGGATAAGGGATAAAACTCTTCAAGCTTTTTACGCTCTCATGCATGAACTTGGTCACCATAACCTTAGGGTGAGAGGGCTTCCCTATGTTTCAGCACTGGGTGACGAGGTGGAGATTGCTGCCTCTGCCGATGTAGATGCTTTGTGGAGAAAGCTTTTAAGAGAGCATGAGCTTGCGGTGAGGGAGGCTGTGAGGAGTGGGAGGAGGGTTCCAGCGCGGGTACTTGCCGAGTATCCTAGGTTGAGAGGTAAAGTGTGATGGAACAGTTACCTATCAATGAAGACTTTGCCATCCAGCAACAACTTGCCCAAGAGTATGAAGAACGCGTTAAAGATATGAAGTCACTCTACAACAGTCACTATTTGAATTTTGTACTCATCACTGCCTTCACCAGGGTTGCAAAAAAGAGGGCTGAGATTGTAAAACAGGTGGATGAGGTAAAAGATTTTTATCTCGTCGAGGCGATCATTCAGCAGCTCATTGAAGATGCCCTTGCCCCTGATGTTGCAACAGGTGATATTCTTTCAGTGCTCTCTGGGCGTGAAGACATAGAAAGGGAAGTGAAAGAGCTTGATGATAAGTTTAAGTTTGATAGTCTTGTGCAGGATATTTGCTACGACTTACTCGTATACGGTGAGTATACGCTGAGGGTTGTTGTGGAGAATGGAAAAGGAATTGTTGATATAAGGGATGATGTTGAGCAGTCCTCAGTCTTCGCTATACCAAAGGGTGGTGAGATTGATAAGTATCTTGTGAGGAGAAGGGAGAATGGGAGGGAAGTTGTAGAACTCGTTGAACCTTATGAGTATGTGAAGTTTATTCTTTCCGGACGCAAAATTAGGCTCAATATGGAAAAGGAGCTTGGACCGCTGTATGTTGGAAAGATAAAGGAGTATGTGCCTAAGTTTGTGAGAATAGGAAGGAGTGTGATTTACTCAATTATTCCGAAAATAAGAGAGCTTCAGGTGCTTGAGACCCTTGTCCCCGTTGCAAAGCTTAACAAACTCACCCAGGGCTCGGTGCTTGGGGTCACAGTGCCTTCAAATATGCGTCCGGAAGATGCCTTTAAGGTGGCAAAGAAAGTGGAAGAGCTTCTCAATAGAAGAATCGGGGTGCATGAAACTCAA
Source organism: Thermoprotei archaeon (assembly GCA_003661745.1). Taxonomy (GTDB): domain Archaea; phylum Thermoproteota; class Thermoprotei_A; order Sulfolobales; family NBVN01; genus B83-G16. Next base: position 2,640 of record QMWS01000041.1, read on the forward strand.
AAATCACTCTCAATTGAGAATGCGATTGCAAGTGCTGGAAGGTTGAGAGTGGTTCCGGTGTTTGGTGACAAGGGTCAAGTTACAAGGTTTGACTACAAGATGGAGGAGCCAGATGAGCTCATGGCTTCAATTGAAGATTTAAGGAGAACGATTTGCAGTTCTGTTGGGATTCCTTATGAGACAATTTTTGGCGGTGAGGGTCCGAAGTCTGAAATTTTAAAAAGGTATGCAAGGTACCTCCGCCGTCTTAAGGCGATACAGAAGGCGATTGCAGACGGAGTAAAGCAAATCATCTACATCCACCTTACAAACAAAGGCATAAGCTTTAGACCTTCAGAGATACAGGTTGACTTCAGGAACAAACTTATCGAGATTGATAACCTTGATGCACTTGAGTTTCTTGATGCTTCCATCGGTATGCTTACAAATGTACGCGATTTTGTTTACGATATGGCGAGTGAGGAGAGCCCGCTTGCGGGTAAAGTGGATGTTGAGAGGTTTGCAAAGTTTCTTGATAGACAGCTTTCCATTGTTGGGTTAAGGGGTGTGATAAAGGGTGAAGAGGAGTAGGGAAAATCAGATACAAAGACAAAAGAGCTGAGACTATAGAAACGTTTGCAGGTGAAAGCTAATTGGTTGGCGGGTTGTATAGGAAATTGCTAGATGACCCGGCAGGGGCAGATAATGAGCTATGGAAGATGTATAAGGAGGGGAAGATAAACGTGTTAGGTCTTATAGAGAGAGATATGAATGCAGGAGGTGAGACAGGAATGGGCAGAGCAAAAAGACTTCTTGAACAACTTTCCTCCCTTATCCCTTTCACACAAAAAGATGTCGTCGACGCATTCACTTCAAAACTCAGGGAACTTGGGATTGAAGATGTGACGGTGACGGATTGCGATGTCGGGTACGAAGGTGATGTGGTGGTTGAGTTCACTGATAGTGAGGGTGACAGCGTGACGGTGTGTTTTGGTAGTGATTTGCAGGAAGGACCGTATGCAATGGTTGTGAGTGAAGGGGATGAGCAGGTGATCATTGATCTCAGTCCACTCAAACCGCCTATTATCAGCACACAAACTGGAACCTACATTGACCTGAAAAACCTTGACTGGATAAACCGTTCAACAATCAAGACCTTACTCCAAGCAGGTGAAGTTGGAGTTGAGGAGAGCGTGGACCTGAATAAGGTTGATGCTTTGGATGAGGTGGTGTATAGGAAGGTTGTTCGTCAGGGTAAGGTTGTGAGGATTCCGGTGGTGAAGAAGAGAGAAGGACATCACCTTACTCCTGCCCAGAGGAGGGCACTTGCACTTGCAAGGAGAAAGGCACACTCTCCTGAGGCAGAGAGAAAGAGAAAACGCTCGCTTATGCTTAGAAGGAGGCTTAAGCTTGATATAAGTGCATAAGGGGGAAGAGTGTAAGGATGGACGGGCAAACACTCCTCCTCAACCTTTACCACCCTCCAAGGATCCTTCTCAAAGTAGGACCAACACTTAAGCTCTTCTTGAAAAGGGTAGTTGAAGCGGCAGGGATGACGCCTCTTGAACATACTTTTACTGTTGAGCATTTTCCGGTGCTTAGGGGAGGGGTGTGGAAGGGTGGAGGTGGAGTGTCGGCAAGCATGATACTCATCGAAAGCCACATATTCATTCACACGTGGCCAGAGCTTTTGTATGCAAGAGTTGAACTCTCCTCCTGCAAGCCCATCAATCTTGACTCGGTGCTCATGACTGTGAAAGCATTTTGTGGTGAGAAGTGTAAGGTGTCTTACAAACTTGTTGGCTGGGTGGAGAGTGAAGAGGAGATGCAGTATTTTGTGAACGCAAGGAGAACGAACTGTGAACATTGATCACCTCACCACCGCAGCAGTTTTATCGGTGATCAGCGCACGGTACCGTGACAAGGCACCACCGGATAAGGACGCGCTTGTGAGCTGGTTGAGGGATGAGGGAGCTGTGATCACTGCAGCCTTCATTGAAGCAATGCCTGAAAACGTTTACAGACAGGCTTATCAGTCACTGCGTAGATTAAGAGGTGTGACGAGAAGGAGGTAAAGTGATGGGTAAAGCGAGTAGAATTCTTGAAGTCATAGAGGTACTTTTAGAGACGAAGGGAAAAGCTGCGGAGCTTGCGAGGGAGTTAACGCCCGTTGAGAAGGAGTTGTTGCTGTCCTCTATTGAGCATGGTGTTATATCGGTGCGAGTTTCAAGGATGAGTAGGGAAGTGAAGGATGCGTTAGATTCGCTTGTGAAGAAAGGTTTGATAAAAGGTCTTAGTGGTATATCTGGTTCTGGTATCGTTCGTTACGCTTTGACTGGAGTCGGACAGAGGGTAGTTGCGTGTTTGTCGAGTGTATGAGAAAGGTAGAGGTACAGTAAACTTCTTGGGATGCAAGCATTCACCCATGCTTCACACCTTGCTTTTCTTTAGGAAGAAGGAGTTACCGAGGTGAAGTTCCAAAGCGTCGAAGATAAAAAGTATTTCCTTCTTGAACTAGGTAGAGTTGATTTACTCGAGAAGGTGACGGAAGAGTGGGAGCCAGGAGAGGAACTTGTTGAACTTTTTATCAAAAGGAGGAAGAAACTTTTACAGAAGCTTAAGGATTTCCGCAAGTCACAAATTCAGAAAGCTAACTGGAGAAGGGAAAGGTGGAAGTATTTAAGAGGGATAAAAAGGTTTCACAGGTCAACGGCTGGAAAAAGGTTTCACAGGGCGCTAGGACGTTTTATTGCAACGAGAACCTTCAGAGTCGGTAAAGCGGGTGAGAGGAGTAGAACGCTTTCAACCTTTGAGGCAGCCGAAGTTCTCAAAGCACTCACAAGCGCCAAAACCCACGCATATATTGAACTTGAGTACTATATACCGCTTAATGAGGAGCTTGATTATCTTCTGTTTCTTGAGGAACTTGTGCCTACAGTGGAAAGAGTTGAGAGATGGCTTATTTCACAAACTTCTCTCATACCAGGGAATGGTGAGGTGAAGCTTGAAGATGATGATTTTGAGTTTCTGATTCGCCTTACAGAGACTGCGGCTCTTGTGAAGGCGTTTGCGGAGAAGTCTGGGAAAAGTGTGGAAGAGGTTGAGAGGTTGTGGGATAAGGCAAAGGAAATTGTGAGGAAGGAGTATAGAATTGATGAGGATGACCCAGATTTTTACAGACTCGTTGTGGGGATACTCAAGAGGATGTTAAAAATAGAGGAGGAGTGAGGAGGTACAGAGATGGGCAAAGCAAAAGCTGTTTTAAAACTTTTGGGAGAGAAGAGGGTTGACGCAAACGAACTCTTTCGCAAGATAGCAAAAATAATTGCTAAAGAACACGGTGACGAGGGCACCCCAGTGCCTGCAGACTTAGTATCTGACGTGATCGCTGACTTTGACGATGAAATATTCGACCTCGTTTGTGCGTTCCTTGAGGAGGAGCATGGGCTAGAGGTGGAGTAAGATGGAACGCCTCATTGACATTTTCGAACCAGAAATCAATTTTACCATTGAAGAGGCAACAGGCGAAGTTGACGGAAAGCATGTACTTGCAAAAGTAAGGGGACCGTTTTTTGTCCCTGAGGGAGTAAGCAGGAACAAGCGCTACTATTCAAGATCACTCTGGGAAAAAGCAATTGAGAAAGTTAAACCAAAGCTTAAAAACAAGACACTTTTCGGCACCATAGGACATGAACAGGAACTCACTGACACCGCACTCCTTGAAGGGAAAGTGAGCCACATTGTCACCGACCTTTACATTGACAGCCAGGGCAGGGGAATCGGTGAAGCACTCATCCTCAACACACCTGCGGGGCGCGTGCTAAACACACTCCTTCGTGCGGGTTCAAAGCTTTATGTGTCCAGTAGAGCAGAAGGGCGCTACAGCGGCACAAAAAACGGAGTGTCTGTGGTGGATGAAGACAGTTATGAGCTTAAGGGGTTTGACTTTGTTATAGACCCAGGGTTTTTTGAGGCTCAACCCACTCTGGTTGAGTCGCTGGAGAAAGATTTGAACTACTGCTTTCCGGGACTCTGTAAGAAACAGAGTGAGGAGGAAAAA
>QMWS01000042.1 GCA_003661745.1 Thermoprotei archaeon
CTCAGGATACTTACTCTCTACCTCCTTTCTGAACTCCTTATCGTACTTCTCAAATACCTCATCGAACAGCTTCTCGTCAATTCCAAGAACTATTCTGCCGAACATCTGTAGGAATCTCCTGTATGCGTCGTAGGCGAACCACTCATTATTAGATAGTTTAGCTAGACCCCGAACAGTCTCGTCGTTGAGGCCTAGGTTAAGGACAGTATCCATCATACCGGGCATGGAAACAGCTGCACCAGACCTCACTGACACGAGAAGCGGGTTCTCTGCCGACCCAAATTCCTTACCCGTCTTCTCCTCAAGCTTCTTCATGTACTCCTTAACCTGCTCCATCAGCCCCTCAGGCAAGTCTAAGGAGTCTATGATCTCCCATATACGCTTTATTATCTCGTCTCTAACGCTGGGTGGCGGGTTCCTCTCAAGCTCCTTAACTAACTTTTCCATCTCTTCCCTCCTAGGAGCATAGAAGTCTCGGCAGGCCTCAGTAGTTATTGTGAATCCTGGAGGTACTGGCAGACCTAGCTGAGTCATCTGAGCCAGCGACGAGCCCTTGCCTCCTAGTAGCTTTTTGTTCTTCCAATCTCCTTCCTCGAAGGAGTACACGTACTTTTTTACCATGCTTACACCTCTGCTACACTCAGAAAACAGAATATGTGGGCAATTAAAAACTTGTTTAATACATTCTACATTAAAATTATCATCTGTGCTTCCGTACACCCTTAAAATGTATCATTGGTAAAATTTTAATACAGTTGTAGTGGCTGTCGCCTAAAATTTGACAAACATTTATATTATTCTATAACATAAAATTGCGATTCTATTCTCTTGAGTCAATGTATTTTACTTCAACTCTAAGTTCTATATGTGCTATACCGCTGAACCAATCCCATAGTGCTTTAAATAGTTTATACCACTTTTTAGCTACATAAACGATGTTTGAGAGTGGTGTTGTTAAATAGTAAATAATTACGAAGAGTGTCGTATAGAGCATTGGCGTTACCTGGACCATGTAAAAGCTGTACTGGGTCTTCACACCGATTAGCCACGCAATTATGTACATTATATAGGTACCCCACGTAAAGACGAAGACTGTGCCCTTATCAGGCAGCCCCCTCACTACAGGAAGGACAAATATTGACAGTGCTGTTGTTAGGAGATAGATGTAGATATTGCCTCTAGCTACTAAGTCAGCAACCCACTCCCCCCTCACTTTATCGAAGACGTAGTGAAGGACAAATGCATTCCTTCCTGTGAGCCAGTCCCAGGGCATTGCCTGCGGCGGCCCGCCAGTAGTCTTTACGCTTAGATGCCAGCGGAAAGCACCCTCAACTGAATTAGCCCACCAGCTCATGAAGCCATCATGAATTATTATCGGTAGTGCGAGAAGTACAAAAACAGCTATTGACACGTATAAGAGAACCAAGACCACCTTCGCAGGAACGTCCCTGCGGAACCACTCAATAAGTGCTGGCACACCCGCAAAAGCACCACTAAACTTACTTGAGAACGCTAGGGCTAATGCCAGTGCTGTACCTGTCAGTGAGTTTCTTAGCGTAAGATAGAGGGTGAGGTACGTGAACAGCGCAACAAAGATATCAAGCATAGCCACCATACTCATGGACCTGAAGAGCGGATCCATAGCTGTAGCTAGGGCAGCAATAACGCCTAGGATGCCGCCGACCTCATCCCTAATTACTAGCTTCAGCACTAAGTATATCATTAGGAGTATCAGGGCACCAGCTAGTATCGACGGAACCCTCCAGTTTACGGGGTCATCACCTAATGTAACCATAGATAGCATGATGAAGTACTTACCGAGCGGCGGATGCTCATAATTCATGTAGTCTATTATGTCCCTTGAGTTCGGGTAACAGTATCCGACTATGCAGCGCATGACATGCGGTATATCACTCACCTTACTTAAGTTAGTAGCTGGTATGTCAGCACAGACCGCAGGAAGGAAATTCCCGTCTTCTTTATATTGGTAGAAATCAGAGCTTCTGATGACTACGCCCCCCAGTTCTTCGACCTGCTCCTCAGCTTCAGATACCCATATACTATAGATAAATGAGTTTGGAGGACTACTAAAGACTAGCGTGACTCTAGTACCGTTCCAGCAACCATGAGGTGTCATGTTAAAGTATCTTAGGAGCATGTTTCTTGATGCACTGACGTACCAGCACTCATCTGATATGTATTCGCTAATGCCTGAGACGTAGCTTAGGCAGTAAGTGACATAAGCAACAATGATAATTAAAATTGCTACTACCTCAATTATCGTCAGTACCTTCCTGCGCTTACCTTCTTCTCCCGTTCCTTACCCCCACATACATTATCAAACCTATATAAGTCTCTTCTTTCGGGAGCAAGTGTAGGAGGTTATTAAATTTAAATAGGAGTTTTTCGCTACTCGTCTTAATTTAGTGTTACTTCCTTTCCATACTGTCAAAAAGAATTCGCGATCGCAGGGCATCATCATTGTCTCAGGCAGTAAGTTGAGAGATTCAGTGTCGGAGGTTTCGCACATCCTAACTTAAGTATTGACTATTACCTTAAAATTTGCCTTCTTTTCTAGGTACATGAATTTTAAGAGTAAAGCAAAAATAGTTATTAAAGTTAGGAGTGGCCAAAACAGACTGCGCTTACGCTAATTACTTCTTCTTTGAACTCACAAATACGTATACTGTAGTTTCGCAGTTGGGGCACTTACCCCTTATGGCCTTCCTGCCGTTCTTTAGTGTTACCTCCTCAGGGTTCTTTAGCTCTACTTTTTTCCTACATTTCACACAAAAGCCTACGACCATGGCTGTACCCTCGTTTAATTTTACGAATGTATAGCTAATAAAAATTTTGTGGATTATACCCTTGTATATAATGGCATACTCTCATTTACCTCGGTGATACCAGCGAATTACCTCCTCACCCTAGCTTTCACTATGTATAATCACTTTTTCATAGACTGAAGGTAGATTCAATGCGGTATTAACTGACGGGTGCGTTACTCAACATGCGTTACGTGAGCATACCATAGTAAATTTTACCGTATTTTCAGAATCAAGGAAATACCTTTATTCTTAAATGCCTAAACTATAGCTGTGGGTGTTATGGAATTTAAAGTTAAGGATGTAGGTCTAGCTAAGGATGGCTGGGTCCAGATTGAGTGGGCCGAAAGGCACATGCCTGTTTTGATGAAGATAAGGAGAGAGTTCGAGAAGGATAAACCTTTAGAGAGTGTTAGAGTTGCTGCTGTACTGCATGTTACTAAGGAAACAGCAGCACTTGTTAGGACGCTGAAGGCTGGGGGCGCTGAGATTTGGCTGGCTGGAAGTAATCCCCTGTCAACTCAGGATGACGTAGCTGCTGCACTAGCTGAGGACGGTATTAAGGTGTTCGCTTGGCGGGGTCAGACGTCTGAGGAATACTACTGGTGCATTGAGAAGGTTGCTTCGTCGCAACCCCACGTTGTTATGGACGATGGCGCTGATCTGCACGCATTCCTCCACAGCAAGGGTATTGAGGTGGGGAGGAGAGTAATAGGTGGTACCGAAGAGACGACAACAGGTGTTCTAAGGCTGAGAGCACTGGAAAGAGAAGGCAAGCTCCTATATCCAGTAATAGCAGTTAACGATGCACTAACTAAGTACTTATTCGATAATAGGTACGGTACGGGCCAGTCAACAATAGACGGCATATTAAGGGCTACGAACATCCTGCTGGCCGGTAAGGTAGTTGTTGTTGCTGGGTACGGGTGGGTAGGCAGAGGTATAGCTATGAGAGCCCGCGGCATGGGCGCTAGAGTCATTATTACTGAGGTAAACCCCGTGCGAGCTCTAGAGGCAGTTATGGACGGATATGAGGTAATGCCTATGAGCGAGGCAGCTAAAGTAGGTGATATATTCATTACAGCTACAGGAAATAGAGATGTAATAAGAATCGAGCACTTCGAGTTGATGAAGGACGGCGCGATACTAGCTAATGCAGGGCACTTTAATGTTGAGGTAAGCGTGAGTGAGTTAGAGAAGATAGCCGTAAGTAAGCGAACAATAAGGAGGTACGTAACTGAGTACACACTAAGGAATGGAAAGAAGCTTTACTTGATAGCTGAAGGAAGGCTAGTTAATCTAGTAGCTGCAGAAGGGCATCCAAGCGAGGTTATGGATATGAGCTTCGCTAACCAAGCTTACTCAGTTAAGTACTTAATTGAGAATAAGGGCAAGCTACCTACGAAAGTCTACAAGGTCCCTGACGAGATTGATGAGTATGTAGCGAAGCTTAAGCTAGAGTCTATGGGTATTAAAATAGATACTCTCACTGAAGAGCAGAAAAAGTACTTGAGTAGCTGGCAGCTGGGGACGTAGGTAATAAGTATCACTACCTTATTCTTCAAATCATTTTTTAATAAGCTACTTAGGTTGTTAAAGTTTCCTAAATACCCGAAACGTAGCTACAATGCTACTTAATTCGAGCTTGAGGTACATATCTTAATACACTCTGATACACAGTCTAGGAATTCACTACCTTTCTTATCTGAGCAGTGCTCCATGCATGCCTCCTCACACTTCAGCGTCTTAGACTCCATTTTAAAACCTCGAAGAACGTGTAGGATTATCCCTTAATAAACCTTAAATTATAACTCAAAATGGCGGTGTTAGGATATGAGCAGCAAGGATAAGTTACTAATTGGAGACATTAACAACATTTGGTTCGAGTACGACAGACAAAATGATATTCTCTACATAAATTTCGGCTGCGACGTAGAGGATGCAGATGAATCCTTCTTAACAGAAAACGACATTGCAATTAGAATAAAAAATGGTAGGGTAGTATCTATAACGGTCTTCGACTTCTCGAAGAGGGTAGGCTTGGAAGTTTAGCTTGCTAACAGGCTAATACTCAAAACAACTAGCGTTTTAATACACTACACCAATTTAGGTGAGGTGACATACTTTGAGTACTGTAGGTAAGTTGAGAACGTACTTCTCCATTAGAGAGTTAATTCAGTTTGTTTCGGAGCTATCTAGGTTTCACAGAATTCAGGGAACAAAAGAGCTTATTGAGGCGTCAAACTACATAAGAGATACCGCGTCTGATGCAGGGTTTGATGTAGTTATTCACGAGTTCAGCTACTCAAGCATGCCACCCTACTTACCAGACATTACTGGATGGTGGGTCAGAGATGGCGCTGTGGAGTTAGTCAAGCCTTTCAGGAAGGTACTATCAAGCTTTACGAATGCATCAACCACTGTAGTGGCTCACTCACCCCCAGGCGAATTTGAAGGAAAAGTCCTCTACATAAGCGATGAGAGTAAAGTACCTGACAGCGTAGATGGTATAGTACTAACTCATGATACCAGCTTTGATATGTACGTTAAGGTAGTTAGGGCGGGTGCCCAAGCCATAATGTACTTCAGAACTGAAGGCGACCCTTCAGGTATACCGTATCTGGGTCTATTCCCCAGCAGAAGGGACTTGCCTAACATGAAAATACCTGCTGTAGCTATATCTCGCAGCGATGCACAGGAGATCATTAGATGTATAGAGGAAGGCGAGGAAGTCGTCGTTAAAGGCTTCGTTAAGTCTGGGTATACTGACGAGCCTCCGCCTGCTAGAGTTATCGAAGTTAAGATAGGTGATGGCTATAGAGAGGTTCATGTGGTAGCTCATTACTGTCATCCAGCAGGAACGGTAAACGATAACGTAAGCGGCTCAGCAGGCCTACTAGAGGCTGTTCTAGCACTTGATAGGGCAATTAGGGACGGGGTAATTAAGCTGAGTAGCCTAGGGCACCCTATTTCGGCAGTATGGGTTCCTGAGTACTATGGGTCATTTCCATTGGTCTTGAAGAAACTTAACGAAGGGATTGAAATTGCTGGCGCAATAAATCTGGATATGATAGGTGAGAAGCAGTCGCTGACGAACTCAACTCTCCAGCTAGTTAGAGCACCAATAAAGCTCCTCTCTAACTTGGAAGCCCTCGCCTACTACAATCTAGTATCTGCTATTCCTTCAGTACCTTCCTTCTCCTCGCCTAGCAGACTGCCTAAGGTGAGATTTGCTGTAGTTAACTATGAGGTAGGGAGCGATCATGACGCGTACATCACGCTGGGGAGGCCCGCTTTAATGATTAATCAATGGCCTGATAAATACTACCACAGCAATCTCGACAGAATAGATAAGTTCAGCCCAGAGTTAGCGTCATCTATATCCCTTGCAGCAATCAGCACTGCTGTCGAGTACTCCATCTTGGATAAGAGTAACCGTACTCACCTGAAGGGACTCGCAGAAAAGTACGTGAGGTTTGTTAGCGGATTAGATTTGCTGAACGTTTATCATGACACTAGACTGGTTAGAGCTAGGGAAGAGATTTATAATAAGCTAAATTCGGACGGAAAAGGAGGTGCTACCTGCTCGTACAGGCCTGCTATAGTTCTCAAAAGACATGGTCTGGTAATTACTAGGTCTGTGAGAGCATATGCTTCAACCGATACATACCTTAAATTCAAGCTTATGCTACGGAGACATAGGTGGTTGAGGACGGCACTGAATCTTCTAATACTTAATGCCTACCTACACCGTAAGGTACCGCTTAAGGACGCTAAGCTGGACCTTATTGGCGAGCTAGGATGTGATATAAGTGATAACGTGCTCGATACCCTA
>QMWS01000043.1 GCA_003661745.1 Thermoprotei archaeon
AAGAGAAGACGGCGAAATAAAATATAAATGTTTAAAATGTGGACGTGAATATCCGCGAGTAATTCAACATCTGCAAGGGCAAAAATATGAAGATGTTTTCTTACTAGGTTATCAAGAAACAATTAACGGTAGAAACCATAAATATATCATGTTTATCTTTCCTGACGGAACGTTTGTTTTGAGCGATGACTTCAATAAAATCTAGAGGTGAACAAAAATGGGGCTTATAATGGTTGCGGAGAAGAAAACAAAGACGCCTGCTTCTTATACTGAACATTGGAGCACTAAATATCCTACCGACCAAAATTGGGCGCAAGTCTGTCAAACAGATGATGGTGACACTTCATATCAAAGAACGACAGATGGCGTATATGAAACTGTTCCTCCAAATGAAAGGGCACTTTTTACTGCGGACTTCTCGGATATTCCTGAAGATGCACATATCCAGAAGATTGAAGTGCAAATAAAAGCTCGTTCGGAACATGCTACTTATACAGGCTTAATTTATCCATATATTAAAGTTCAAGGCTCTTATTATACTAAGTCTGGTGGGTATCCTTCAACATCATACACTACTTATACAGGGGTATGGCATATAAATCCGAAAACTAATTCGCGTTGGAGTAGAGAAGATTTATTTAATTTAGAATTTGGTGCCCGTGGAAGAAGTGGCTATCAATATAATTATGGATTGTATATTTGTTACCCAATTAGATTAACATATGTTAAAATCACAGTTTATTATTTCCGTCGAGGTGGTTTATTATATAAATCTGAGAATACTATTTATCTACCACGTTTGCCTCAAAGATGTGTAATAGCTGGCGAAAGATTAACCAATTATCCTTATTATGCAGTTTTTTGGGCTGAAAACAATTATATATACTACAAGATAAGTAAGGATGGATATAGATGGTCACCTAGAAAAACAGCAGTATCAGACTTGAACACTAGCGGTAAGTATGACTGGACAGTTTTTTCTGAAGGATATTATCTTTTGCTTGCATACACGACAGGAACATATAATAATGATGACCCAAATGCCGCGGCAGTTAAAGTGAAATATGGCTATGTCTACGAGAGTTCTGCCTCAATGTATATTAGTTGGTATAGTCCAGTCACGCTATGGCATGCGGCTAACTTGGTTAATTTATCAATTTGTAAAAGTGGAAGTTATTGGTATGTGGCGGCATGTGGATATAGATTAGATGGTGGCGGTTACATGAGATATGCGGTAAAAAGGAGTAGCACGCCTTATTCTTCGAGCAGTTGGACTTCTATCCTTGACCCGACGACTGCACCTGATACCATGATTAGAAATCAAATAACGCTTTTGGAAGATACAGCGGCTGGGACAGGATATATTTTGCTTGTCTTCACCAGATATTATTCAACTTCTTTATATTACAGGCGGTATGACGGAAGCAGTTGGTCTAGTCTTACCAGTTTCGGAAGCAAAAAAGCAAACGTTAGAGAAAATATTTCTTCTGGAAGTTATGGAACCTATGCGATTTTCACTGCAATACAGTCTGATGGAAAATGGAAAATGTGGTATTATAACAATGGATGGGTTGAACATGGAGATGTTCCAGATGATGCAAGCGAATATCCAGCAATAGCTGGCTATCGAGCAAAAAATGAAAAGTCTTCAGCAATAGTTTTCTCTGCAAACGACAATGTTTACATCCGAACTTACTTCAAACAAACTGACAATCCATCTCTTAAAAACACGGAAAACGTATTAAAATACTGTTATAAAATTAATCCGCAAAGCATTCAAGTGCCCAAAAGAATATATTGTTCTACTCATATTTTAGGAGTTCCAATTGTTATTTTGCATCCACAGAAAAAGTCAATATCAGTTTTTATGCATTCACTTCCAATATCTCTCAATTATTCTTCAACTGCATATTTTCCTGTGAATGGACGGGCAATATGGATTGTTGACAATAAGACTGAATATTCTGGAGTTTATTATGTTTTCTGGAAAGAATCAAGTTATATTTATTATCGATATAGCTTTGATGGGGTAACTTGGTCTAATCCACTAATAATAGTTGAAGACGTTTCGGTTTCTACCTTTGCAGTTGGATATTCAAAATATAGTGGTTATAGAAAGTTTCTGATTTGTTATGCACATGATACTGGCGGGTCTGGAACAACTAAGTATGAAGCTAAAATTGTGATTTTGGATATTAAAGAGGATGGGACGCTTGAAACAGTGAGCGGAACACCAAAAGTAATAAGAAAGGGAGGTGGTGGTTTCCGTCCTTATGTAACGACAAGCAAAAACGGTTATTATTGGTGGTTAGGCATTGAATTTTATAACACTGATGATTATCCATCCAGTTACGGAATATTTCTTTATCGAGCATATTATAGTTCAACTAGCTTTTCTCTAATAAAGTCGTATAATGAGTCGGGCGGCTATCAAACAAGATATATACTTGCTCCATCGCCAACATATATTTACGGAGTTTTCTTCGCTAAAGGTAGATATTACGACTCTTATTACAAATATGATGAATATATCTCTTCTGGTTGGCGAGGATTAGCAAATATAACGTCAAAAACAAGTAGCATGTATGGTGAAATTGTCGCGTCGTATGATTACAATAATAATGAAATTATGTTAATTATGAAGACCGCTAGCTCAACATGGAAAAGCAGGGTTTTTAAGTCTGGAAATACATGGGGGTCAACTTATACTTTTGACTCGTTGGGCATTTCTTATATTGCTTCAACGTTTTATCAGGATAAACATCGTGGGGTCTTTCGTTATAGTAGCACTATAATAAAGGAAATAGGAAGTAAATACTTCACTGGTTCTGGTTGGTCAGGTAGTTTAACCTTATTTGAAACGCCTTCATTCACTAACTATGGTGTTGCAATACAGGCGGATACAGAAGAAGGAAATGAAAGGATGACTTATACTTTTGGATATAGAATTTTGAGTGGTAGTTATTATTATATATTTCTTATGCGTCGTCCATTTATAGCTCAATCCGAACCAACCTATTCTATCGACGTAACGTTGGTTAAACGATTAACCAAACAATATAATTTGGATGCGGTGCTTAAATTCTTAGGTGCAAATAATGTTACAGAGACAAGATATTTTAGAAATGATGAACAATTTCTTTTAACCAATACAAGCAGTTCTGACAGCCTAACAATTTCAAAGACAGGCGCATATAACACAGCCCGTTTTCATATTAAAGTTTTAGACCAAGATGATAATGTAATCAAGGATTGGACAAGCTTCTCATATAGCTATGGCTCAGTAAGCTTAAAGACATTCGATTTATCTATGCCTGAATATAAAATGCCAGTTGATGGAAAATTGAAAATCCAAGTGAAACTTGAAATTGATGGAACTTATTCGTCCGTAAGAACATTCACCAGTGATTTAATGTTTACTAAGTGCGACGGACTGATGGCTTCAACATGGAAAGTAAAAGTTTATCTTGGCTTATCAAAATTCCTTATTGAAGACCAATGGATTACTACCACTTTCTTCTATTATGGCAATTCAACTTATAACAGTAGAGTGGAAAATATTCGGTTGATGCTTGGGCGGACATATAAGGTTGATGTGCCGATAATTGAGAGGGATAGGATTGTTCCTGCTCATGGCTGTGTGCTTTATCTGCCGTTAGATGGCAATGTGTATGATAAAAGCGGGAATGGAAATAACGGCACAAATTACGGCGCATCTTGGATAGATGGTAAATATGGAAGAGCATTAGACTTTGATGGTGATAATGATTATGTGCAAATTCCAGATGATGATTCGTTGGAGCCTTCGGATTATATTACGTTAGTGGCATGGTTCAAGACAGAAGATTATACGCGGGACTTACAGACATTAATGATGAAGTGGGAAGGTTATAATGTGTGTTATCGCTGGTCTGGAAGTCAGCCTTATATCTGGTTTGAACTTAGAGGGACAGACGATGTTACACGTAGCCTGACTAACAGTGATATTGTCGGCGAATGGAACATTCAAAATAACACTTGGTATCATGTTGTGGCAGTTTATGATGGACAATATATGAAGGTGTATATTGATGGAGAGTTATATCAAAGCAAGAATGTTGGTTCTTTCACAATTAAGGGTTCGGGCGCTAATCTGGTTTTAGGTCAAGTTTCATGGCTCGGTGAACGATACCTTCAAGGTAGTCTTGATGAAGTTATAATCTTTGAGCGTGCTTTATCCGAGGATGAAATAAAAAGCTTGTATGCTTACGGTCGATTATTCTCATATACGATGGATATTGTGTTGCAGAAAGTTAGAAAGGCTCTTCATCCAAAGGCTTCACTCTTCTATAACTTCGAGGACAAAGGCACAAAGATTTTGGATATGTTAAGGAAACATGATGGAGACTTGAAATTTAGCCGTGTAACCGTATGGGATACTGGAACAAGCACTGACTATGATACGACTGACCCAGTAGGCGCAGGATGGACAAAAGTCACTAGCACAAGTCATAGCTTTACTGGTAAAATGGTATTTGAAAATGCATTTGTTCGAGTAGTATTAGATAACATATTTAAAAGTAGTGGGTGGACACAGCTTGTTTGGGATGGCTCACAGTGGATAACTAATCCTTGGCATTATTCAGAAGTTAAGATTAATAACAATAAATTTACTAATCCAGCATGGACACCAATTCTGATTTCGGTCTCAGAAACAAAGGCAGAAGCAAAATTTGAAACACCTTATAATGCATATTTCGTGGCTGAATTGACCGATAAAAGTCCTTACATTAAAATTATTGCGCATCCAGAAGGAGATACAATTAATTATTATAAATTCTGGGTTTATTTCCGTCAGAGATTCGAGGCTTTATATAAAGATTCGCCAAGAACACTTTTGGATAGATATTTTGTCGGAACTTATCAAGGCGCAACAGATAATGTTGGCACTCAATACTTTAATAAAGGAAATATTATTCAAAATATCGGAAAGCATATGAATTCCCGCTCTACCGAATCTGCAACTAGAAAAATACGAAGAATTGGCGGGGTATTTACTAATCAGACATCATATACAGATTCGAGGTATTGGAACGGGATAACTATTAATAATCCTGAAGACGGAGATTATATTTATTTCGGCGGAATGCGACATAAAGACCCATATGACTTTCAATATTTTGATGCAGAAGATATTAAAGTTCAAGGTATTATACATACGGCTACTAGAAGTGTGACAGGTGAGAATGTTGGCACTGGCGACGGCTCAAACAAGACTTTCTATCTTGATTATGCTCACGTCAAATCTGGAACCTTAACAGTTTATAAGAATGGAGAAGAAGTTCCAAGCATAGATTATGTGTGTTATTGGGATGAAGGACGGATAGTTTTTAATACGGCGCCCGAAAGTGGAGCCTCGATAACTGCCGATTATACTTATTATGTTTGTTATGAATGCGAAGACAATTCAGTTGCTTATAATCCGTCTTCCTCTCCAGTAACAGTCCTAAAGAAAGAAAACTTACAGATGGAAGGACTCTATCAGGTGTTCTTGAAAGTTATTCCGAAAAGCACTTTAAGCACTGAATATCAAGCGGAAGTTGGCGGAAAACAGGGCGAATGGGTAAAATTTGAAGACCAGTATACTTCAATTCAAAGTGCAGATGATGTTTATTGGCAAGTGCTTGACTTAGGCATCTTTAATATAAAATATGGAGACACGTTAAAGATAAACGTGAAGGATACATCTAGCTCACAAGAAGTTTATCTTGATTATGTGCTTTTAATCAAGTTCCCAGAGTTCTTCTGTGATTCACCTGCTTGCCAATCAGCAATGGAATGGCTTGAAGAATTAGGAAGATTCTCTCAGACAAGAACAGATGGAAAGTTTGGATATTATGCTTTAATTTTTGACTCTTACACTCGAACGTGGATTGAAATTCCAGACTCAGACGATTTAGACTTAACTAATAAATTGACGATTTCATTTTGGTGGAAAGATAATGGCTCGCCGACAGGAACATACTGTGAACTTATAAACAAATTGAATGCCTATCAAGTTTTCTTTGATTATTATCCTAATATCAGATTTTGGGCTTGGATTGGCGGAACACGTTATAACATGGCTCAATACAATGCAACCGAACTCCAAGACGGAAATTGGCATTTAATAACAATAACTTATGATGGAACATACACAAAAATCTATATCGACGACCAGCTAAAAGTAACCAAAAACGACTATACTGGCGACATAGACACAAACTCTAATATGCTAACAATCAACAAGAAAGCATGGAACGACGGATTCGCCAAAGGCTTCATGGACAACCTAATCATAATCAAAGACTGCGTTTCACACGACTTCATCAAAGGACTCTACAACTACGGCGCATTCACCTACCTCGTGGATGTCGTCCTAAAGAAATTAGACGAAGTAAAGAATTATCTTATAGATGTTTCACTTAAAGAAGTGGGCAGAGTTGTCGTTCCTTCTGGTTGCGTTTTATATCTACCTATGGATGAGGGTGTCGGAAGTAAAACTTATGACAAAAGTGGAAAAGAAAATGATGGAACAATTTATGGTAATCCGTCATGGGTCGACGGTAAA
>QMWS01000044.1 GCA_003661745.1 Thermoprotei archaeon
GATTTAGAAACACCTATTGAGCCACCTACTAAGAAGGCATCTGTCCCTGAGTTAGCTGCTGTAGAAGCTCTCTTCCTTAGCCAACCAATACTTGTTGCTTTATCTGGATCTATTAGTGTGAAGTGTAGTGCCTCCCCGGACTTTACCTTACTCTGAATGTAGTTACTGACCCTCCCCACTCTCTTCTTCACCCTTCTCATATACTACCTTAACTTCACCTGAGGTAAAACCATCTAGAAACTTAGCATAAACATCAACAGCTTCAAAAACACTAGGTATTTCACTCATTTCGGCTCTCAGGCCGCACTTCGGGTTAAGACACCTAATTAAAGCTGACTTATGCTCGAAGCCTTCTTCATCAACTTGAGTATTAACATCAATAGTAAGTGTCGGGAGTCCGCAAGCAGGGCACTGGAACAGCTTCGGCAATCTCCTAACCCTACGGATAGGGCGCTTGTACCTCTTCCTACTTCTCCTACCCAAAGCTCACACCCTTACTTACCCTTTCTCACAGTATATAAGGGTAGTTCAGCACTTAATATACCTTTGACGTAGGGAGCTAAGAGCGTAAATTAATTTACTTGCTTTTTCTACTGGCTACTATCCTCCTTAAAGTCTTTGAAAAGCCGTCATATATTACCTCGTAAAGTATGCTGTCAAGTTCCTCATCACTGATGCGTATTATCCTTACCCCGCCCCTCCTAATAGCTAGTTCAGCAGCAATTAAGTGATAGCATGCTAGCTTATTTTTCCTAAAGACAACATTAAACTCGTAATCCTTACACGTACATAAAATTCCGGGAATTATCAGGTAATCCCGATCCCTGCTCTTAAAGACATACATGCTCCTCTTTGAACTCTCACTAACTAGTAAAAGGACTCTTTTTTCTCTTACAGCCTCCAGAGCTCTTTCAGGTATCTCTGAACTCACTGATGTAACGTACTTCTCTACGTTTCTATAATTCAATCATCCCATCTCCTAAACTATCTTGAGATTAATCTTAACTCCATACTCGTCTTCTATTTTTCTTAATTTTCTCCTTAACTTCTTTAGCGACCTTAAGTCCTCTCTGGGCACGATGATATTTACTGTAGACCCCTGTATTCTGACATCGGCACTCGGGAGGAGATTCATGAATAATCTCTTTAATTTCATCTCAAGCCCGGGTACTGCGACACCCCTCACAGGAACCACGACTGTCTGCTCACCGAATGTGTAGATTTCATACTCTAGCTCACCTGTTATGAAGTCCTTAACCTCAACCACAGGTCTAGCCAGCTCAGCTTCCCTGAGTCCTGTAGGTAGCTTAACGGTCATACTCACTTCATATGCCTTCTTGACCGCTCCCTCTTCAATAAATATTACAGTATCTATTATCGAGGGTATTATGCCTAGATCAACTCTTCTTAGAAATCTCTGAATTGCGTCGATAGGTGATGTAGCGTGAACTACTCCAATCATTCCTATGCCAGCTAATCTCAAGTCTACGTATAGCTTAAAGTCTTCATCAGTTCTCATTTCATCAAACACTGTGTAGTCTGGCCTGCTCAGCAGTAAGATGTCATGTAGTTCATCAGATGTTGCGTATACCTTAGAGTACTGTGTTACTTGCGGAGGTAACCTCATGTCCCTAGGTGATTCTATTGTCTTAACGACCTTACCCTTATTTGAGTAGTACTCTGCTAGTGCTTGAGCAAAAGTTGTCTTACCCATACCCGGTGCACCAGCTATTAGTATTCCTTCCGCACGCCTCTCCAGCCTCCTAACGAGCTTTTCAGGTAAGTTATAGTCTTCTAGCTTAGGTTTTGCCAGGGGTTTAACGGCTGTTATCTCCCATCCGTCACTCATTGGTGGTCTAGCAATAATTATTCTGTAGTCGCCTAGCTGTACTATTGTTGAGCCAGCCCTGTCCACCTCGACGACAGCTTCCGGACTAGTACGTGCTGCTTCTAAAATCTCCTCAGCTATAGTCTCTACATCTTCACGTGTCATTATACTATCGCCTAATTCCTCGAGAACCCAGTGCCCTGGTCTGCCCTTCTTAGCTACGGGTCTAGCCCCTTCCTTAAGGTGTACACTCATGGTGTTTTTGTCGAAGAACTTCTCAAGCATTGTTAATTTTCTTGCTGATGGAGGTACGTAAAGCACCTTGACACCCATAGACTCAGCAGCTAACCACTGACTCCTAGAGGAAGTTATTAACGTACCATCAACCTCAAATGCGTAGTCCCTAATAGCTGCATCTAAGAACTCTAAGTTAATTAAGCGCTTACCAATATTAACTAACTCAACTTTAACTCCTTTACTCTCGCATAAACCCTTAACAATCCTTAATTCCTCCAAACCCACATTCCCTATAGCTCTACCTGACCGAGCTAAGTTCTCGAAGTAAGTAATTAACTCACGAATAATTAGTAATCTACCCTGAACTACTCCATCAACAACTAACCTCCTCAATACACCACTACACACCACACTACTATCAGGTATGTAGAGTATCTCACCTACTTCTCTAACACTCAATCTCCAAACCCTACCCACTCTGAAGTAACTAAACTAATAAGCCTCACTAAAGTACAAAACACCTAAAAACCACCGAAAAGCAATTATTATGAAAGCCCCGCAGTGGCCGCCGTAGCTCAGATGGCAGAGCGCGGGGCTGTGGACCCCGAGGTCCCGGGTTCGAGTCCCGGCGGCGGCCCCATTACCTCTGTTTAGTAAATAAAAGCCTTAAGTTCTTTTAGTTAATACTTTTTGGGTGCTGAATGGTGGCGTTGAGAAAGTATCAGCAGTATAAGGAAGTGGCCTTGAGTGCTGGTATTAAGATACTTGATATTTATAGAGGGAGGGACGGTGAGGTTGTGAGATTTTTGTTCAGGGGTAGAGTTTATGTTGTTAATATTAAGGGTTTTAGAGGGAATATGAAGCCGGAGGAGTTTGTTGAGTTGCTTAAGAAGGCAGTGTAGTAAGTGTACTATAAGGTTAGGCCTTCTAAGGTGAAGGCGTACTGAATTAAGGTTTCAATTTTCTTCCTTAATTCGTGTAGGTGGATGGGATATAGGTATAGTGGAAGCTCATACTTATCTAAGCCAAGTACCTTAGCTATTAATTTAGCAGATACCTCATCCTTAACAAGAAAAGTTGTTTCCTTTAAGTCTGTCCTAACTTCCAAAATTATGGGGAGATACAACTTACTTGCTAACTCATCTCCCAATAACTCATAAGCTAATTTAAGCTCAGACTTCCTAAACATATGGATGCCGCCATCTCTAGTAGCTACGTGCGGGTATCCCTCACGCAGTAGTTCAGTAAGTAACTTCCTCTTCAGTGGTAAGGACTTATTAACTACCTTAAGCTCCTCCCTGAGGTAAGCTTCAATAATGTCCTTATTACCTAAGATACTAACCACCCTGTGACTTCCTGGTAAGAAGCTCTTTAACCTTCTTTAACCTCATCTTATCCTCTCGCTCTCTCTCCTCAAACTTCATTTCAAGAAACTTTATGGTGCTCTCCATACGGGGTATCAAGATATTTTCAAGAGCATTTGCCCTTCTCTTGATCCTAGCTACTTCAGCACCTAACTTAACTATCGAAATCTCTATTTCAGCTAATCTGGAAATATCTTCAATTACCGCATCATAGCACTTGCCGACTTCATGTAATGTTAGTGGGTAAGCAGAGTAGTCTATAGAACCTTCCTTTCTCTCAAGTTCAACAAGAGGGACTCTAACACCAGCAACAACTCTCGATCCAACAACTGCGGAAACTCTTGAGTATCTAGTACTAGCGTACACCTCAATAATTTGCGGAGTACTTACAGACAACGCGTCAAACAGCAACTCCTCACACCTAACTAACTCTTCATGCACCTTAGTTCTGAGCTCTAAGGAGCGTTTTATGAGGGAAATAAGTTCTTGTATCAAAATAATTAATCTGTCCTTAAGTACTCTATGTAGTCTCCTAGCTACCTTAACCCTCCTCTTTAATTTTATTAACTCTATCTTTGTAGGTCTAGCAATTCTCAGTATCTGCTGAGACTGCGACATTAACTAGCTGACCTCCTGCTACGATATTTCGGGTGGTACTTCCTTATGTTCTCGACACTAACAAGCTTTAGATCCTCTTCAGGCAATGTCGCAAGCAAGTCCCATCCAATATCTAGTGTTTCCTCGATAGACCTTCTTTCGTACTCTCCTTGATTAATGAATTTCCTCTCGAATAAGTCAGCAAATCCTAAGTACTTCTTGTCACGCTCACTAAGTGACTCCACCCCTATAATAGCAGATAACTCTCTCAAGTATTGGCCCTCAGTATAGGCAGCAATTAACTGCATAAAGACCTGGTAGTGGTCCTCTCTAGTCCTGCCAGGCCCTACACCATCCTTCATTAGCCTCGATAGCGAGAGCAGAACATCAACTGGCGGGTAAATGCCCTTCCTGTCTAAGTCTCTAGACAGGACTATCTGCCCCTCAGTAATGTAGCCTGTGAGATCAGGTATTGGGTGTGTTATATCGTCATTAGGCATTGTAAGTATAGGCATTTGAGTTATGGAACCCTTCATTCCTGTAATCCTACCAGCTCTCTCATAAATAGTTGCTAGGTCAGTGTACATGTACCCTGGATACCCGCGCCTACCAGGAACTTCTTCCCTAGCAGCACTAAGCTCTCTAAGTGCCTCACAGTAATTAGTCATGTCAGTCAGTACGACTAAAACATGCATACCGTGTTTCCATGCTAAGAACTCAGCAGCAGTTAAGGCAACTCTCGGGACAGCTATTCTCTCTATTACTGGTGATGCAGCTGTATTAATAAAAGCAACAATATTTTCTATATTACCTGCCTCTCTGAGGTTCTCTATAAAGAAGTACGCTTCTTCGTAAGTAACGCCTATAGCCGCAAACACCACAGCAAATCTCTCTTCCTTACCTCTAACTCTTGCCTGCCTCACGATCTGAGCAGCCATTCTATTGTGGGGTAGGCCAGCTCCACTGAATATAGGGAGCTTCTGACCCCTAACAACAGATAAAAGGCCATCTATAGCTGAAATACCTGTCTCAATAAACTCTGTCGGTGGCTCTCTTACAGCAGGATTTATTGGCGCACTATTTATGTCAGCATAATCTTCAGGAACTATAGGCGGACCATTATCAATAGGTCTACCCAATCCATCAAATATTCTCCCTAACATATCGAGTGATACGGGGATTTTGAGGGTCTCACCCTTAAACCTGACCCTAGCTTTCTTAATATTAACCTCACTTACACCTCCAAATACCTGAAGTACAGCAAAGTCCTTAGATACATCTATAACTTGACCAAGCCTAACCTCACCTGTCTCTAGTGTAATCTCAACAACTTCATTATACTTAATTCCAGGAACAGTCTCAACAAAAAGCAGAGAACCTTTAGCACTAAGAGCTCTCCTAACCTCTTTAACGTATAGTTCCCCCATCTTAACCAACTCTCACTAATGATTCAGTAGATGATTTGATTTCAGCTACCAACTCGCTATATACCTTACTGAACTCTTCATGAGGTACCTCCTTCATTCTAGCAATTCTAACCTTAACCGGAAGTGCCCTTATTCTGTCGAGCGGTACACCATTCAAAAGTGCTTTGGACGCGTAATCGTAGAACTTCATTATTACATCAAGCATTAATACGGTTTTTTCAGGTGGACAGTAGCTGTCTATCGGATGGAAAGCATTCTGCTGCAGGAAGTCCTCCCTAATCATCTTTGCTACGTCAAGAAGCAGCTTATCAGTATCTGGTAAAGCATCAGGACCCACCAACCTTACTATCTCCATGAGCTCGGACTCCCTCTGCAGTATGCTTAATGCACGGTTTCTCAATTCTCTCCACTGCGGGAACTTCTTTCTCCAAGATCTTTCAACAGTCTCTACGTAACGTGAGTAGCTGAGCAGCCAACTGACAGCAGGGAAGTGCCTCCTATTAGCTAAGGCGACATCCAGAGCTATTAGTGTTCCTATGTACCTCAGTGTATTCTGTGTGACGGGTTCACTAAAATCGGCACCAGGAGGTGACACAGCACCTATGATGGTCAGAGATCCAGCTCTCTTGGGCCTACCTAAGCAGTCCACCCTCCCAGACCTTTCATAGAACTCAGCCAGCCTAGAACCTAGGTAGGCTGGAAAGCCCTCCTCACCAGGCATTTCCTCTAATCGGGCGCTTATCTCTCTCATAGCCTCAGCCCAACGCGAGGTTGAGTCAGCAACCATTAGAACATCATAGCCCATGTCCCTGAAGTACTCACCGATCGTAACACCTAGAAACACACTAGTCTCCCTAGCTGCTACAGGCATGTTTGAGGTATTAGCTATGAAAACAGCTTTCTCAGCCAGTGGCCTACCTGATGCTGGGTCCTTTAACTTTAAGAAGCTATGAAGGGCATCAGCCATTTCATTTCCTCTCTCGCCGCAACCTACGTATATGTTCAGCCTAGTTCTGGCCCACTTAGTCAGCGTCTGCAGGAGCACGGTCTTACCGCTGCCGAAACCTCCAGGA
>QMWS01000045.1 GCA_003661745.1 Thermoprotei archaeon
CTGGCTTTCCAGTTGAATGCCTTTATCCCAGCTGTGTTTATTCCGTGATAGATTACCGCATCGACTTTAGCCCCTACTTCCTCAAGCTTAGACTTAGTATAGTTTGAGTTGGCTATGAAGCTTAGGTCTCTATAGACCCACTCATCCCCGTGAACCCTCTTGACCCTTCCCTCAATGGTTGTGTAGAATAGTGATATCTTGCCCTTAACTTTTAGTGATCTTGCAAGGAAGAGGTAGGGAATGACCCATGCTGGGTCGAAGGTCATTACTGTTATAGCCATGTCTATGTCCTTGTAAAGTCTTGGGTCAGCGTTTGCTGACAATATGATCCTTACGTTCTTGACACCCCCCTCCTTGAGTGTTAGGGCTATGTCGTTAGCTACTCTTTGTAGAGAAACAGAGCGGTCAGACGTAATAATGGCTACGCCACGCAATGGGGGTACCCAAGAAGTGGTTTAGAAATTATGAAAAAAGTGTTTTTCGGTTTTATCCCCCCTGCTTTATGGGGGGTTCATACCAAGTGATTACATACTCATTAGTATGGCGGTATAACTCCCACGACTACCTCAATTATCCTGTCAAGGATTGCTGGGTCAGCCTTATATGCTGTTATGAAGTAATTCTTAACACCACTTACCTCCTTCTGGAGTGTGGCACCCTTATGGCTGAATGTCAGCTTGGCTAATATTTGGGCAAAGGATAAGTACTTAGCCCATAGACCAGTAGGTACTCCTTCCTCGCTTAAGATGTCTCTAACCCTCTCAACAACATCATATATTACTGAGGTCGCTCCCTCATACCTAGCATCCATTAAGTCCTTGACAGCCGTTAACCTGGTTGTTACATTGCCTCCATCATACTTTAAGTAGTACTTTTGATGCATGTCCTTAAAGGTTCTAACTACGGGCATGGCTTCTCACCCCTTAACCAACTATGAGGTTAGCTATCTTGTCTAGCATCGCTGGGTCAGCACCCTTTGCTGTGAACCATGCCTTCAAGCCCTCAATTATCGTCTCTAACTCAGTATCACTGTGGCTTAATGCCTTGCTTACAGCCTTAAATGCGAAGGCGTAGTAGACTCCATGATCGCTTGCTGGTATTCCTTCCCTCTCAAGGATATCCCTTACCCTCTCCCTCACAGCTGTGATAATGCCCGCACCCTCAATATACCTCCCTGAGGCTAGCTCCTTTACTGCACCATACCTGGTTCCAGTCTGGTCGGCTGGTGTCTTAGCCTTGAACTTCTCAACTCTATCCGATAATGTCTTTACTATGGGCATACCTTATGCACCCTCATGGTTACATCGTAATGAGGTCTAAAAAGGAATTGTAAGTTTTCTTCTCAATTACGTAGTATATATTAGTGTGTATAGATGTTACTAGTCGGTGAGTTTGTTAGTGGGTGGGATAGACATTATTCGTGAGGAATCAGTTGATGTCTCTAAGAGGGTTAGGTCTGATGTCTTTAAGGGGGTTAAGTGGGTTTGGGAGATTAAGAATACGAAGCTACTTGACATCATAAGGTTGTCTGTTAGGAAGTGGGTTGATAGTGTGGAGAACTTTGCTCAGTACGTGGCTAGGCGTCTGCAATCCTACGGTATTGTCTTGGAGATTGACTCTAATCTGTACCCAATTAGTGATGGCTACATGCTCTCATTAGCGTTCAGGATTAGGGGTGTTAGAGAGGACGTTCTTGAGTCTAAGAAGAGGCTCCTCAAGGTCTACTTTAGGGGGGCTTCGAAAAGTAGTAGGAAATATAAACGTGCTGAAGAATTATTGATGAGGGTGGAAGGTAGTGAGCGAGAGGTTGGAGATAGTTCTCCCAGAACCGATAGCGAGGAAATTGAAGAGGAGGGCGGAGGAGTTGAAGATGGATGTCAATGACTTAATAATTCAGGCTTTAGTTAAGGTGATTGAGGGGAAGTAAGCCATGAGGGTTGATGAGTGGGTTAAGTCATTACTGAGTGGGTGCGGTAAGGAGACAGAAATGCTTGAACTACAGTCAATACTGCACCAAGTAGTTGAGGAGTATTTCTCTGGGAGGATGAATGATGATGAACTAAACCAGTTAGCCATCAAGCTATGCGAGTCAATAGTAGTACTAGCTAATGATTGCGGTAAGCCCTTAACCCAAGATAAATGCGTTAATGACCTAGTCACAGCTGTGAAAATGACATTCCCGAGAGGCACCTTAAGAGGTCTAATAACATCCATGAGAAGGAGGAAAACATCAACAAGTACAAGCACAAGTACAGGACTAATACCTTAACATAAGGAATAAAGTAAAAAACGAGTTAGTTTTCACTGCTCCTTAGTGACTAATTCAAACATGAAGTGAATAACTATTTCTTTAACTACTTGTTTAAAAGCCATTGAAAAGTCAATAGCTATCTTCTTTTGTAACTCTGGATCCTTTGCTGATTTATAGTAGTCAGCCATCCTCACCAAGATGTCAGCCTCAATACCAAACCTTTGTTTTAACTCTTCTACTCTTTTTACTAACATTTCATATTTTTCCTCACACGGATTTTCCCTGAAAGCCCCATAAGCGAGTGCTAATTTCGTTATGTACCAAGCTAATTTGTCTAAGTTGGTTGTTGAAGTCCTTACTGACGGTTTCCTTAAGAATTCCTCGTAGAACGAAACTGCATTATTAATGATTTCCCAAGTAACCATACCAGTCCTAACTCTTAAATCATCAATTCGGTTTTTAACCTCTTTAGGGATTCGAATGGTGCTCCACTCCTTTTTATAAGGCTTATTTCTTGAGACCACTCCTTACACACCTCCCATATGGTATATGTCTACAGCCTTTATAAATATATCCCTTCTTGACTATGTATTTTTGGGATGTAGGTCTTGGGTTATGTGAGGTATGAGAGGGGCAAGAGGGCTGAGTTGGAGCTTGGTAGGAGGTTATTACGTGCTGGCTTCTTCGTTATGAGGTCTCCAGGTTCTGGTAGGAGGGCTAGGAGGTTTAAGTATCCTGACTTGGTGGCTATTAGGAAGGGTAGGGTGTTACTGTTTGAGGTTAAGCTTCGTAAGCATAGGGATACGATACATATTCCTTGGAGGCAAGTCGAGAACTTAAGATACGCTTCCGAGCTAGCTGGAGGTAGTGCATATATAGCTGTTTATATCCAAGAAGAGAAGGAGTGGTTCTTCTTCAGGTTGGGTGATCTTGAGGAGCAGGTGCATGAGAGGGGTAGGAGGTACGTAATAACTGTGGGTATGTTTGAAAAAGCACTTAAGTTTGAGGACGTGGTTGGTGATCACTTATTGTAGGACTCCCTATGCAGGCACTCATCCACGCATTTCTTGACCTCTACAGGATCCCTGCACTTCCTTACGCACATCCTTAAGCACTCATCATACCTTCTAGACATTGACATGTGGGTGTCACCCCCTCAAGGACAGATGTCTAGGATGCCCCCCGACTCCTCAAATACTTGTGAGCATACTTTTATCATGCAGTCTATTGATTGACATTTATCCACAGCTGTGATTGCTTCATCCATTAAGTCCTTAAACCTTGGGAAGTGATGTGATATTGCTTGAGCTAGTACCTTGATGAACTTCCTGTAAGAGTTTGGGTTGGTGCCCCAATCCCTTATCAGTCTTGACAGCTGTGTTTTGTAGTATATCTGTATGGCTATTATTGTTAGTGCGTCAAGTTCCCTCATTGCTATCACTCACTCCTTAAGTCTTAGTAAGAACCACCTACCCTTACCCCTTACAGTCCTACCTACCTCTTGGAATCCTAGCCTTTTGTAGGTGGCTCCAGACCTCCTCACGTCTTCAGTCACTACTAGAGCTATTACGGCTGATTCACCCCTCTTCCTTAGCCAGTCTATTAGGCATTGGTGTGCCTCAACCGTTACGTGGCCGTACTTCTCTCTGCATTCCTCAATAGTGGCTACCCTCCTTATGAACCATGTGCGATCCCAGTCTAGGCGGTACTTTGTGAGGATTGTTGGGTTGGTCATGAGGTGTATAGTGAATAGGACGCACCAGTCCTCGCCTATGCAGTAGACTAGATCCATCCTCCTACGAAGGTATGGTGCCTGAGATAAGTGACCGTAGGCGTTATACTTATTCATCAAGAACCTGAACTTCCTACGCTCCTCAAGGGTTAAGACCCTGTATAGACAGCCCCTACCACACTCATGGAGCTTTATCAAGGACTGACCCCAAGGCTATAGAGCGTTTCAGACCTAATGAACACTGTGTATATATGGAATATAAGGTATATATACAGCTCTTCTTGGGCAAGGTGATGGTGTGTGGTTCAATGCCGTGAGGTCTTCCTGGGTTGGTGGTTTAGGTAGGTGGTTGGTGGGGTGTGAGTATTGGCTACCCCCCTTTTTAAGCCTTGCCTGAAGTCATGCCGTGATGGAGTTTATGGTGGGGTCTCCCACTCCTTGGGGAGCCCTACATGGGTGCTTTATACAAATTCTCATAGTTGATGGAGGTTTGTATAAGGGAGGCACCATCCCCACTCCAGACCCACTGAAATCTAATTCTACCATTAGAGACAGCTACGACACCATAAATTTGTGGTGTTGATCTCTATGGAGGGTATTTGGTGGGAGCACTGTGGTTGGGTTCTGTGTGTGTGGTTTGGGTTATTGTTTTTGTCACAGCTGTGTTTATGGGGGGATTACTTTATATTTGATCAAACTACTGTATATTTGGGTGTTCTGTGTTGGGTTCTAGGTTGCCTAGGGGTAAGCGTGTTCTGCATGTTCTTGTTAGTGAGGATGTGTATAGGAAGTTGGTTGAGGTGGCTCCTAGGGTTTACGGGGTGGCTCGTGGTGGTATGTCGGCCTTGGTTGATGAGGCTTTAAGGCTGTATCTTAGGGCTTTGGAGTCTGGCGTTAATTTGAGGAATACCAGGTTCTATAGGCTACTCATTGATGCTAGAGATATTGTTAGGGAGGCTGTGAGGAGGGGTAGGATGGTGCACTATACTGAACTAGCCATAATCCTGAATATCAGCCCATCGTATGCTAGGGAGGTTGCTAGGGCTCTAGCAGTCATTGATGATGACCTTGAATACGTGGACGGCTACCTTTTTTGTGCAACTGCACACAATTTGATGACGCAACCGAAAAACTTAAAAACCCCTGAAGGTGGGAATTGTGAGCAGTAGCACAAAAAAGTGGGATCGGAGTCCCACCGAAAAACTTAAAAACCCAACCCATTATACAAACCATGAAACTGAAGAGAGCTCTCTCCCCGCAAAAATGTATTCTATATCAGACCGCGTAAACGTAAACGAAACGTTTACGCAGTATATTTCTAAGAGAGAGGGAGAGAGTATATTTTCTCACTCTCTCTCTAATAATAGAATTTTAGAGAGTATAGATGGGGGCATTCTTAATGAGGAGAATGTCAGGATACCGCTGTCTTTTAGGGTGAGGGATGAGGTTTACATGACCTACAAGAGGCTCCCGAAGACATCCAAGAGGTTGGTGAGGGCCATTCTTGAGGAGGTGATTATGCGGGTAAGCAACCTAAGGATTGAGCCTAGACCTCAGATAAGCATTAACGTACCTATATCCGTAGCTCTGGCCAAGGTCGAGAGTGAAAAGGAAGGTGATGAGGTACTCCTTAAGAGGCTTAAGTCAATTGAGAAGAAGCTGGATGAGTATAGGAAGGTTGTTAAGGAGTACGAGAACGAGATAGCGAGACTTAGGAAGGAGGTAGTATTGAGGGATAGGAGGATTAGGGAGCTTGAGGCTAAACTCTCTTCAGTCTCAAAGGAGAAGATTGAGAGGGAGGTCATAGGTAAGATAAAGTCTAGACTCTATAGACTAGTCCATGATGGGGTAATAACAAAGGACACACTCCTCAAGATATTTGAGGCTATGGGATGGTCAACAATACTGCACCACACGAAGAGGTAGAGCTACACAACAACCTACTCCTCAAATCTTAACTCTATTTTTCTTGGCTTCATGTCCTTAGGTATCGGTATGACCAGGAAGTCATTATTCTCCAGGTCTCTAGGCACCCTAAAAACTAGTACCTTCCTCTTATACCTATAGACAACACTACCTGATGTGGTGGTCTTCACGTCCTCACGCAGTTTAGAGTACCTATAGCCCCAAACCACAGAACCGTTAATAACCACCCTAACCTTCTCTACCACAGCAAACACCAATAAAATAATAATGTATAGAAAGGTTAAATTTGGTGTACCCCCAGAACCAAATCAGCACAGCTGTGACACCACAAATTTATGGTGCAATCAAAAGATAGGGATTCACGAGTCAAGATCAATTACAGGAAAACCACTAACATCAGCAATTAATGAAGCAAGAGGTGAAGCCTTAAGTTCAACTCGTTCAGACCTCATCATGATTACCTTTAGCTTCTTTGAGAGCCATTTATGGTATATTAGGTTTATCATGGGTTCAACATGCCAGAAGCCCTTATAGC
>QMWS01000046.1 GCA_003661745.1 Thermoprotei archaeon
ACTATTAGAGTTAAGTCCTCTAGCACGGGCTCGATGGCAATTAGTGGTAACTTAAGTAATGAGGTAGTTAACTTAATCAGCATCTTTTTGTCGGTGCTTCAGTCCGAAGTAGGCATGTTGCCCAGACTATCAATTAGTGTTGAGACAGGTACTAGCTCAGAGAGCGATGAAGAAGTAGAGCTAAATAGTTCTTACCTCTACGTAGCAGTAACTAGTGCAATTACGTACTTTTTAAGCGGTGAGGTAAGTTGTGAAATTACTGAGTCAGCTAAGGTACTAGATAGAACTATAGGTGTGGATGACTCAGTACTAGCCCTTAGGGAGTTTCATAAAGTAGAGGACGGTCACGCGTATATATGGAGGCTTAATGAAGGATACATAGAGTCAGATAGGAAAATTATTTTAAAATTAAGGAAAGCTGGCAGGTACTCAATGAGCTATATAGAACATGAGTTTACCGACTTAATAACGCATCTGGCAGGTGTAGCATCTATAAGGGCATTCGAGAAGTTGCTTAATGGTGAGTCCATAATTAGTGAGCTCAGAACTCTTAATGCTATATGGCATATGCTGTATGGAGTGCAGCTGCCTCATGAAGCAGCTAGTGGTAGGTATGTGTTTGTGAAGGAAATAAATAGCTGTACTCTCTACGAGATACTTGAGGTAGGGCAAACCCAGTTCGGTGGATCAGGTAATGCGGATAGTTAAGGTAGTTAAGCTAGGTGGGTCAGTAATAACACAGAAAGACAGACCATTCACTATTAACGTACCAGTACTCTGTGATCTTGCTCAGCAAATTAGCAGGTACTTAAGGGAGAACCCGCAGGTTGTCCTAGTCTTGATACATGGAGGAGGAAGTTTTGGTCACTCATTGGTGCGTGAGTGTCTTAACGTGTATGGCGACGTAACACAGGAGTGCTTTGTACGGGTCGCACACTATATGATGATGCTAAATAGCGCTGTCCTAGAGGTACTATTAGCTAATAACATTAAGGCAGTATCAATACCTACTAGATCTATATGCTATGTTAAGGGCTCCGAAGTTATCTGTAACGTAGAGCAGGTAAGGAGATACTTAGACAGTGGCATATGTCCTGTAGTATTCGGTGATGTAGTTATTGACGTAAGAGGTATGAGATATGTTGTTGTTTCAGGTGACAGACTTGCACATATTATCGCGCGAGAGTTAAGAGCTAAGGAAGTAGTATTCGTTACTGACGTTGAGGGAATCTTTACTTCTGATCCCAAGAAGGATAGGTCAGCTAGACTTATTAGAGAGTTGAAGGCGGATGAAGTATATAGTAAGGTAGAATTTAAGGAAGTAACTGATGTAACTGGCGGGATGGGGACTAAAGTAGGTGAGTTACTCAGATACTGCGCTGAGGGAGCCAAAATACTTGTTGTGGGAGGCTTCATAAAGGACAATTTATATAATGCTCTATCAATGAAGGATTTCATAGGTACCACCATATGGTGCTGAAAAGATCGAATAACGAGCGCAGAAAACTTGACCACATAGACATAGCCCTAGAAAAAGATGATGTCGAGGGACCCATACCAACACTTTTCAATTGCGTGTTTATACCCCATCAAGCAGCACCTGAAGTAGATCTTGAGGATGTATCACTTAGGACACGCTTCCTAGGTAGGGATCTTGATGCACCCTTAGTAATTTTAGGTATGACTGGTGGGGCGCCAGGAACCGAGAAAATTAATAAAGCACTGGCTCAGGCTGCTGAGGAGTTTCGTGTAGCAATAGGTGTCGGAAGTCAGAGGGCAGCTGTTGAGAACGCATCCTTAAGGCATACATTTTCTATAGTTCGCGAGGTAGCTAAGGACGTACCTGTAATCGCTAATATAGGTGCTGCTGAAGTCCTTAAATACGGCGTGAGGATTATCGAAAAAGTCGTGGAGATGATTAACGCTGATGCTGTAGCTATTCACTTAAACCTAGCTCAAGAGGCAGTACAGCCGGAGGGAACACCGAAGTTTAAGGGAATAATTAGCGCTGTTGCCGACATAGCAAGGAGTGTGGGCGTACCTGTAATCATAAAGGAAGTAGGGAACGGCTTATCTTATGAGGTAGTTAAGAAGTTCTATGAAGTAGGTATCAGGTACTTTGACGTCGGAGGTGCTGGCGGAACAAACTGGGTTACAGTTGAGAAATATAGGGCTCTAAAACAAGGTGACATCATTAAGAAGATGGTTGCTGAGCACTTAATTGAGTGGGGCATTCCAACGGCTGCATCTATTATTGAGGCAAGGAGCGTATCAAATGAACTAGTAATTATAGGCAGTGGCGGTATAAGGACTGCCTTAGATGCACTAAAAGCCCTCAGGTTGGGGGCTGACCTCGTGGGTATGGCTAGGCCACTTCTTTTAGCATATAAGTCAGGAGCACTGAAGGAATATCTTGCATCGTTTATTAGGGCACTAGCTGTTGCCCTCATGCTCTCAGGAGCTAAGAGTATTGCTGAGCTCCGCACTAAGCCGGTAGTAATTACAGGTATTTTAAGTGAGTGGATACGTGCTAGGAAATTAAGGGTACCTTAAGCTTTGTTTCTAATACTTTAATTAAGGCAGCTTTCCCCTATAGTAAGTCGGGGTAATGAATTGGAGGACTTCACAGACCTAATTAACTACGCTAAGAAGATAGCTGCTGAGACGGATAAAGTAATTTTCGAGATAGTTTCAGGTAAACCAAAGCTGTTGTATGACGCATCTCTACACTTAATTAAGGCAGGAGGTAAGAGGCTAAGGCCCTTGGCAACTGTACTAGGTGGCAGGCTGTTCGGATTAAAGGAAGAGATAGGTGTTAAGGCAGGTGCAGCAGTGGAGCTTCTTCACAACTTCACCTTAGTGCACGATGATATTATGGATAAGGACGAATTTAGGCGGGGTGTCCCGACAGTACATAAATTGTGGGGTGAAGACATAGCTATACTAGCTGGCGACCTGCTTTTCGCTAAAGCGTTTGAGGCATTGTTAAGGCTTGCGGACTACGGCATAGATAACGAAGTCATAGTTAAGGCAGCGAGGGAGCTGTGCTGGGCATCAGTTACTGTAGCTGAGGGCCAGGCGCTTGACTTAAGTCTCTCGAAGCTAGAGACAGTTACTTTAGACGATTACATAGAGATGATATATAAGAAGACAGCTGCACTATTCAAGGCTAGTTTATGCATAGGTGCGATACTCGCTAAGGCACCTGAGGAGGAGATAGATAAGCTAGCTAGCTACGCAGTAAATGTAGGTATAGCATTCCAGATAAGAGATGATGAGTTAGGCTTGGTTGCCGATGAGAAAAAGCTTGGCAAGCCTGTCTTTAGCGACCTTAGAGAGGGTAAGAAGACAGTGCTAGTAATTTACGCGCTCTCTAAAGCTTCTGAGGAGGAGAAGAAGTTCTTACTATCAGTGCTAGGAAACGAGAATGCAACTAAAGAGCAGCTAAAGCGGGCAGCTGAAATAATAATATCCCTAGGAGCTCTGGATTACAGCAATAAACTAGCTAATGAATTTCTAGAGAAGGGATTAAGGGCTCTTGACTCGATACATGAGGTCGACTCCGAAGCTAAGGCGCTTCTTAGGAAACTAGCGTTATTTGTGACAAAGAGGCAGTATTAAATGAAGGACAACAACCGAAAGGGTCTCGGTACCTCCATAAGCGATAACATGCGAGAGGAGCTGAAAAGACTAAGCAAGTACTATGGGCTAGTTAAGTGCTATGTTCTGCGAGATAACGAGCCAAGTCAAGTGGAGTGTAGGGAAGTAGCTAAATATGTGGCTAGCGGTAAAGCATTAAGAGCGCTGAGGGTATGCAATGAAAGAGTAGGTGCATGCGTTGATGTCGGTGAGGGTGAGGAGGTAGTAGTTTTAGAGATTGCTGGTAGGAGAATCTTTATTGTCTCAGACGAATGCACACGTGTTAAGCAAAGTCAGAAAATAGCCTACATACTAACGGGTAAAGGTGAGTTAAGAACTGTTAGGTCACCCGTCAACGGATATATACTGCTCTACAACGAAATCTTAGGCGAGAAGGTAGAGAGGTATCAAGTATTCATAGTGGTGAAAGAATGAGTTCCGGAGATAGTAAATCAGGTAATGAGTTAGGTGGAAAAATTAGAGATGAAATACTTGCTTGCGCACTAAAAAATGCGGTAGAACACGATGGAAAAGCGATGTTAGGGCCAGTAATGAGCATACTGCTAGGCAGGCACCCAGAGTTAAAGCCCAAGGCTAGGGAGCTAGTTAAGGTAGTTAAGGAAGTCATTGAGGAAGTTAATAAGCTCAGTAAAGAGGATCAAATTAAGTTAATTAAAGAGAAGTTTCCCGAAATCCTAGAAAGCAAACGAGAGGAGAAGGAGAAGAAAGAGCTCCCGCCATTACCGAACGTGAGTAAATATGCTGAGGTAAGAACGAGGTTCGCTCCTAATCCTGACTTCCTTATTCATTTAGGGAATGCCAGGCCCGCTATCTTGAGTTATATGTATGCTAGAATGTACAAGGGTAAGATGATTTTAAGGTTTGAGGACACGGATCCAAAGACGAAGCCGCCCATGCCTGAGGCCTATAGATTAATAAAAGAGGACCTTAAGTGGCTGGGTGTGCAGTGGGATGAAGAGTACATACAGTCTCTAAGACTCGAAATATATTACGAGATAGTCCGCGAATTAATTAAGCGCGGAGGCGCTTATGTGGATCTGTGTAAGAGGGAGGAGTTCCAGGCATACAAGCTTAGGGGTGCTCCATGTCCTCACAGAGAGCAGCCCATAGAAAGGAATCTCGAGCTATTCGATAGAATGCTTGAGGGCGCGTTTAGTGAGGGTGAGGCAGTCCTTAGGGTAAAGACGGACTTAAAACATCCTGACCCATCTGTCAGGGACTGGGTTGCCTTCAGAATAATTGACACGGATAAGAACCCACACCCTATCGTCGGCTCTAAGTATATTGTGTGGCCCACATATAATTTTGCCGCTGCAGTAGACGATCACTTACTAGGTATTACGCATATTCTGAGGGGTAAGGAGCACGCGGTCAATACGGTAAAGCAAAAATACCTTTATGCCCATATGGGCTGGGAGTACCCTGAGGTAATAAATCTTGGAAGGCTAAAATTAGAGGGGTTAATACTAAGTAAGTCAAAAATAAAGGAGCTCATAAAGAATAATCCGGGCAAGTTCTCGGGTCCTGACGATATTAGATTTGGAACTATTGCATCGCTCAGGAATAGGGGTATTGTAGCTGAAGCAATTAGAGAGGTAATTATGGAGGTCGGAGTAAAGTCGACAGATGCTAAAATAAGCTGGGATAATATTGCAGCAACTAATAGGAAAATAATTGATAGGATTACTAAGCGTATAATGTTCGTTACAGAGCCAGTTAAGCTAATAATTAAGAATTATGGTGGCGAGCTAAGGGTTACGCTACCTTACCACCCCGAAAATAAGGAGCTTGGATCAAGAAGTATTAGCTTAAGAATCGAGAATGACCAATTAAGTGTATTCATTAGCAAGTCAGATGCTGACGAGCTGCGTAAGAAAGGTATGATCAGGCTTATGGGGCTATGTAATATCCGCTACTTAAGTAGTGAAGGTAATATTATAGTAGGCGAATATACAAGTAGCAGCCTAGAGGACGCACGTAAACTCAACTTATCTATTATTCAGTGGGTTCCCACGGGTAATTTTGCTGAAGTAAAAGTGCTGGTGCCTGAGGAATTAGAGCTGCGGAGATTAATAGGCTTGTCTGAGCCAGCAATAGTTGAGGCATCAAGCGGTGAGCGCCTGCAGTTTATCAGATTTGGTTTTGTGAAGGTAGAGAAGGTGAGGAAGCTAAGGGACGGTCGGGCTAGGGTTGAGACTATTTACATGCACCAGTAATAGACGCGACGCTGTCTGAGCGGGTTTTAGTTAGCAAGAATCATAACTCCTTTTAAACCCTTAACGATATTATTTTGGCGACGACGAGGTGGATGAGAATGAGTAAACCACCGTATGTTAAATTCGATGTTCCCCCCGAAATAGCTGAGAAAGCGTATGAGGCGCTCAAGAAGGCTAGAGAGACTGGCGGAAAGATAAAGAAAGGTACGAATGAGACTACAAAAGCTGTAGAGAGAGGTTTAGCGAAGCTAGTATTAATAGCTGAAGATGTAGATCCACCTGAGGTAGTAATGCATTTACCACTTCTATGTGAGGAGAAGAAGGTGCCATACATATATGTACCTAGCAAGAAGAGGCTTGGTGAGGCAGCTGGTATAGAGGTTGCAGCAGCAAGTGCAGCTATAATAGAGCCCGGTGGAGCTAAGGAATTAGTTGAGGAATTAACGAGAGCGTACCAAGAGCTCAAAGCTAAGGCTGGCGGATAAGTGTTCTAAAACCTTGGAACAAGCAAATATCAACTGATCCTTTTTAAGCAGTACCC
>QMWS01000047.1 GCA_003661745.1 Thermoprotei archaeon
GGTGTTGATACCTTAGCCGACACAATAATATCGCTTAAGATAGTTAAGGAGGGAGGCAAATACATAAGAAAGCTGGCAGTCCTAAAGAACCGTAATAACGTATCATCTAATGAGGAAGTATACGTAGGCATTAAAGAGAACGGAATCGTATTTATTAAGAGGTGAGTAGCTTGAGTCTTAGTAAAAAGAGGCTGGAGAGCAGAGTATTTGAGAGCTTAGTTAAGTCAACGGTAGCAATGCACGTAGCAATAGATAAGTACTTCCAGCTAAAGTACGGTAAGGGATTCATAGATAAGTTACTTGATGAACCTGTTGAAGCATATAATGCGTTAAAAGACTACTTCAATAGCGAGGAAGCAGCAGACTTCTTCATATACCTAGTGCTCAAGGTGCTTCATAGACTCGACGTTAATGAAGCACTAGAGTACTTAAAGAAGGGAGATTCAGAATCATTTAAGAGGCTACTTCGGACTTACTTAATAATATGATGCAATCCAACCTTAGAATAATAGAATAATACAATTTAGTTCTTTACGTAAAGACACCATCTTTTATTACTGTCGTCTATAATACTTTACCGGTGGTTTTTCTGCGTAATAACACAGATGTGTGTCTAACGGGTATTAAAGGGTTCGATGAGTACTTAGGCGGCATACCTAGGGGCTCACTGATAGTCGTTATTGGCCATCCCGGGGCTGGTAAGACTACGTTCGCAGCTAAGTTTCTTTATGAAGGAGCTAGGAGGTTCGGTGAGAGAGGCTTATACGTAGGCTTCGGCGAGCCTGTAAGAAAGTTTAGGATGTTCATGAAGGAGTTAGGTATGGACTTCGAGGATCTAGAGAGTAAGGGCTTAATTAAAATCATCACCTTACCCGTATTAGCTACTAAGGATGCGGCCGATATGCTTACTGAGACAATAATTAGAGCAGTAAACAACTTCAAGCCTAAGAGATTGGTCATAGATAACCTACCTGCAGTGGTAGATATTCTAGGTGATATAGCTGGAAGGGCATTTCTGCATACGACACTCTATAACATACTAAACCGCGAGGAAGTAACGACGATAGTTATATCAGACGTGTATCGGGGGGATAAGAAGCCCATAGTACCTTCGGTTGAGGTGATAGCTGATGGCGTGATACTGATGAAGGCTGAGATAAGAGGCGGGTTGATTGTGAGGAAGTTAATAATAGAGAAGATGAAGGGTAAGAAGATGCCTGTAGCTGAGGTACCCTTCTCCCTAGTTAAGGGTGAGGGAATTATTGTATTTGCTCCAGCACTAACATACGACATACCAGCACCTAAGCTCCCCACATCAATTAAGCTAAGGTGCGAGCCCCTACATAAGGCTGTAGGGCCCGTATACGTCGGCTCGCAAATAATAGTATGTGCCCCGCCAGGAATGACGTTGCCACCTGAGGTAATGGTTTCGCTACTCAGGACAATAGCTGAGGACGGGATTAAGGTACTTCTAATAAGCTTAACAAACCCATCAATAAGTATTTGGTGCAGGATAGAGAGCCAAGCAAGAAAGTACGGAATTAGCCTAAGTGAGCTGAAGAAGCTCATAAAAATAATTTCACTTAACCCGACAGCCTACTCAATAACGGAGTTGATGAGCACCATAATGACTGAAGTAGAGAATTACAAACCGGAAGTACTCGTACTCCACGGTCTTGAGGCACTAAACGTTCTTTACCCGCAGAGAGAGTTCATGAGCTTCTACTTAAACGTAATAACTAGGTTCAGGAAGAAAGCCATAACGACAATATACGTGATATCCTCTAGTATCACAGATGATAAATCACCGATAGTGAACGCTAGCGACATAGTACTGGCCTTATCTACGCCGTTAGCCATCAGAGGTACTTACTCCGTCAAGATAGATATACTTAAGTCATACCTAGGGGAACCAAAGACTATATTTACAGATTACCTGCGCGAGTGCCTACAAGAAACAGAGCATGCGTAGTGCAGCAAACTCCACCTTACACCTACATCATGATATTTTCCCTGCGTACCCCTGATATGGTGTAGGATTCACCTTTCCGAAGCTTACCTTCCTGTCCTGATGTTTAGTTCTTACTAAGTCCCTGCTACATAGTGTAGCACTGGCGTGAGACTTTTCCTTAGAGGGCGGTAAGGTAGAAATACTCAGACCCAATATAGAGGGTGGCTAGCTAGCACGCATGCCGACTTCAATGTGACGTACTAATGAGGCGCCGCGTGCTGGGGTGAGCGGCTATGCTGGGTGCTAGCAAGAAGTTAATTGTCGGTCTAGTATCGACGGGTATGTACTTTCTTGCTATGCAGTTAGTCATGTCTGTATTAGTTAGGTACTCTCGTGACTTAGGCATCAGCCTAGCTGGTACGAGCTTTATATGGTCCCTACCGAACTTAGTAGCATTCATTCTTAGGCCATTAGCGGGCTACATAGCCGATAGGACTAGTAGCTACTTGGCGATGTCGTTAGGTAGCCTATTCATGATGGCTGCATCGATAACCTACTCAACCTCCAGTAGTTTTCAGGAGCTACTTATTGGTAGGGTACTTCAGGGTGCTGGTGCAGCATACTTTATATCGCCGTCAATAGCTGCTGTAGCTACAGCTGCCAGTGAGAAGGCTGGGACAGCCCTAGGGGTGAGGTCCATGCTTATATCACTAGCATCCATAGTTGCCCCACCAATTGCTGGGGTAGTAGTTGACTCGGTAGGGTACCTGCCGGTCTTCGCTATAGCAGCCTCCTTGACGGGCGTGCTTGCAGTACTTAATGTTCTTGAAGCAAAGCAAAGTATCGCTGCCCGAAGAGCTGGTGCGATCCCCGGAGCTGGCTGGCGGGAGGCGCTTAATAAGGTCGTGTTAATGATGATGCTCGCGGCGCTATTTAATGGAGTGCTATTCCTTAGTTTATCAGGCGTGCTACAGGCGCACTACAGAGACCTAGGTTACGAAGCTAAGACCTACGGCTACTACCTAATGTTCTTCGGCTTAAGCAGTACGGTGTCAAGGTACATAGCAGGTAAGTTATCAACTCAGAAAAACCCTGCTGCGATAGCGCTAGTAGGTCATGCCACAGCAGTACTAGCGGTGTACATGCTCAAGGAAATGTATCTGGCTCCATCGAGCTACATAGTTGCCTTAGTATATGGGTTCGGGATGGGGCTTACAGTCCCTACACAACAGCTAATAGTAACCTCTTCCGTCCCTGAGGAAGTCAGGAATAGAGCAATATCGATCTATGCTATGGGCTATGACCTCGGAGGCTTCATAGGGCCCATGGTTTATGGATACATAGCCTCAGCTTACGGATACAATGCAAGTTACCAATACATGGTATTGATACCCTTAGCTGCGTTGATGCTGATGGCCTACTTAACGTTGAAGGTATCGAGGGGGCGGTGATGTTAAGTACTCGGTAACTCTGGTTTAACGTAGGTACTTCCGCACCAACCCCACATAGTCTTAGTTAATAATTGTGCTACTCTCTCAGCTGCCTTCCTAACGAGTTCTACAGGTACGTTAGGTACCCCAGCAGCTACTATAAGGACATCCTTAGTATCTTCCCTAATCATCGTATCTACACTGTCTCTATGCGGGTAGACATGCATTACGGTACCCCTACTATCCACTAAGACCGGTATGTTAGGTGGCAGCGCCTCCGGCCTACCGCCTATTGGTCTAAAGACTTCACCGCCTCTACTTAAGGTTATCTTAAGCGGTGGTTTAGCCCTACTTAAGTCATAGAGACCTATAGGGACTAGTGTCTCTACTGAAGCTATGTTGCCTGCGTCGACGACTACATTAATCCTTGGGAATGACCCCCTCAAAACCCTCCTAACTAAGGCTTCACTAGCAGGCCTAGTCTTGGTTGGGTCAATGCCTATCCTCCAGTAGAAGTCCCTGTAAGCCCTGACTACTGGGTCGCTCCTTAAGCTATCTAAGCTATACCTCCTAGGTATTTCCTTAAAGATTTCCTTAATCTCAGGCTCGAACGGGTAGCTCTTAATGGCTGCGGCACCCTCAGACCAAGCGAGCGTATACGCTATAAAAATACCTAAGCCCCTAGCTGATTCATCTACTTCAATAAGCCCACCTAACTCGGAACAGATAGGCCTAAGCGCCACTACCTTCACCCTCTTCAGCAGGTAGCTTCAGCTTAAATGACGCTAAAGTAATTACGGCGCCGAAGGCACTCAGTACCATGACTATGATCCAGGTACCTGTCACAGCGAGCGCGCTTATTATTAATGTTACAGCAGGCCCTATCAGCGCTGCTGAGTTAGATATTAGGCCTAAGGCGTAGCCAGCCCTCGAAGCTATTTCCTCGGGGTAGGCGACCGTGGGTATTGACCAGAACGTAGGTCCGGTACCCTGTATGGCGGCGACAACGAATAGCGAGGCAAGGAACACTGTGGGGTTGTTAGTAGTGAGTGCTATAGCAGCGCCAATGATCGTTAATACGTACTGAATTACTTGCGCTGCCGCGATCCCCTTGAACATGCCTCTACGTGTTGTAACGCCTCTGCAGAGATACCTAGCAAGCGTTCCAACGATGAATGACCAAGCGACGTACGAGCTCTCGAGAGCTGCTGACGCAATGTGGCCTTGAATACCTAGCTGCTTCTCAGCAATGAAGTGTATTAGCGGTGCTAACGTAAAGACGATCCATAGTCCAGGGAAGAACGTGAACCCCCAGACCCAGGTGAACCTGTTCCTCCAGATACTAATACTCACCTTCCTGACCTCCTTCCTAGCAGGTGGGAGTGCCTCACGAGGTGTTAGGGAGACCCATGAAGTAGCGATAGCAATCATTAAGACCCCGAAGATCGCGTAGGTGATTCTCCAGCCAGTAAGTACTGCTAGGTACGGACCCACGGTAGAACCTACTAGGCCGCCTATGAATATACCGGATAATATGGTACCGACGGCTAAGGTCCTGAAGCCAGGGAAGAACTTACCTCCTTGATAAGAGAATATAGGGACAGCAGACATCACTAACCCCTGCAGGAACCTGAGGGCAGCGACAGCTAGTGCGTTAGGTATTAGCGGTATGAGTAGCTGAGGTATAGCGGCGCAGGAGCCAGCAAATAAGACAGTAAGCCTAGGGCGTTCCTCAAAGAACCTCGAGTGACCTATTAAGAAGGCGAAGAATATGCCCATCGAGTAGGCTATAGCAGCCCACTCGAGCTCGGTGCTGCTGAAACCGTAGTCAGCGCTAATGACGTCTTTAAGTGAGGAGAAGAGCGTCAGAGCTGAGAAGTTGATGGCCATGAAGAGGAGGTCTAAGGCTAGTATCCTAAACCTACCTACAGCTCCCTCGCCAGCACCCACCGAGGGAACCCCTAAATCCACTAAAGGTAGTGAATTTAAGCGTTAGCGGATACGTAGCTATCAGCTTACTTAGGGCTTGTTAGGTACGCAATGACTATTTCGGGGGGTGAGGTAAACCTTACCGGTAGTATTGAAGTACCGATACCCCTACTAACATACATCACGGTATTACCTACCTTACACGCTCCCTCATGACATCCCTCACAGCCTTCTGGAAGGAATAGTGCCTCACCAAACAACTTAACTTGCCCGCCGTGGCAGTGGCCAGCAAGTATTAAAGTTACGTCACCTCTATACTTGATCACATACTTACTAAGTGCTGGTTCATGAAGTAGCACTACTATTGGGTACCTACTAGGCACTTCCTTAAGTACAGTAAAGTTAGGTAGTGTGTAAGTACCTGTAAAGCTATTAAATCCCACAAAAGTAACCTTAACATCACCTATGGAGAGGATCATGTAGCTATCGTTAAGTACGTAAACGCCATATTCCTTAAGCAATCTAATTACTTCATCAGGTACGCTAGACCAGTAATCCCAGTTACCTAGTATGGAAACTATTGGTGTAGCACCTACTACGCTACGTAAGTTACTTAGGAATTCGCGAAGCCCGAGTAAGCCCTCCTTAGATGATACGTAGTCGCCGGTCATAACGATTACGTCAGGTCTTAATGACTTAACTAGCTGAATAACTCTCATCTCCCTGAAGCCGTACGTACTTATGTGTAGGTCAGTTAAGTGGAGCAACTTAATAGACTTACTTGAAGGCATTCGAGGGTCAGTGACGCTCAATGTAGTGGTGCTTAAGAAGATGGCACATGGTTCAAGAACTAGGGAGTCGAGGGCGGCTGCAACTAGTAGTAAGGTGATTACTCCACTAATTAACTTGAAGTATCCGCGTCCCCTAACTCTAGGCAAGTAAGTTACCTCACGCATAATTCGCTCTTAATATTAAAAACGTGAGGATGACTGCATTAGGGTATTAACGCTGAATTGCAGTGTATTTAAAGATTAATTTTTTAGTTTCGATCTTACACGTTATTTTAGGCATGAAGTAAATGGTGCTGGAGGAA
>QMWS01000048.1 GCA_003661745.1 Thermoprotei archaeon
GGTGCTGACGCTACTGCATGTGCCTTCTGGAGAACCTTAATTGCTGGTGTAATAATGGCTGCGGGTACTATACGCGGCTCCCGCTACTCACTAATT
This sequence comes from Thermoprotei archaeon, assembly GCA_003661745.1. Classification (GTDB taxonomy): domain Archaea; phylum Thermoproteota; class Thermoprotei_A; order Sulfolobales; family NBVN01; genus B83-G16. The sequence continues at coordinate 97 of QMWS01000048.1, forward strand.
AAGGGTAAGTACATGGTTTATTCAGTCCTTGCAGGAGTTATGCTCTCGGCACACTTCATAATGTGGATGAAGTCCCTCTTCATGGTTCCTGTCGCCGTAAGTACGACCATAATAGTCACATACCCGCTATTTAATGCACTAGCTGATGCCGTAATACTAGGTGAGACTCCAAGTAAGTTGCAGATCCTCGGCCTTATTCTTGCCTTCACTGGCGTAGTGCTGTTCATTCATCCTGCTGTCACCGTTAACTACAGTATAGCGGGTGTCTTACTGGCTCTTGCTTCAGCCCTAGCTGTTGCCGGCTACTTCAGTTTAGGTAGGGTTGTGAGGAGGAAGGTAAGCTTGAGTGAGTATACGTCTATAGCGTACTTGGTCTCAGCTGCGGTAACAGCTACGTACGCTGTAGTAGCCGGAGAAAACATCATTAATTATCCGCCTAAGGCCTATGCGTACTTCGTGCTCCTAGCTTTAGTACCTATGCTGGGCGGTCACACGCTAATGAATTACCTCCTCCGCTACTTCAAGACGTATGTAGTCTCATCACTCGGCTTCATGGAGCCAGTTGGTGCCTCAATACTAGCGTACCTGCTGCTCAAGCAGTACGTAAGCACATACACAGCTACATCAATGACTCTAGTGCTAGCAGGTGTGTTCTTAGTTATTGCAGAAGAGTCTAGAAGCATGAAGCACAAAAGTAGCGGGGGGCAGGTGCCTCCACATGAGACAGAGGAGCTTTAGCCTAATAGTAGCTGCCTTACTTGGTGTCTCCTTCGTTATTGGGCTAGGCTGTTACGGGTCTACGTGGCTTCTAATGATTTCTGAATACTTTTAATCGCGTATCTTGGTTTTAGCCCTAGGTATTCCAATGCTATTATGTATGCTGACGCTGCGTGTCTATCTAAGCCCACGTCTTTAGCGATAAGTAACTTAATCAAGAACTTCTCGCGGCTGGATGTAAGCGTAAGCGGAAAGTGAGGGATGTCCTAGAGTCTCTAGCTAGGGCGATTAATGAGATATTAGAGGGCGTTAGCGAGCAGTCGGCTTCACTATAATGGCGGGTCAGACTTTAGGGTAGAAGTGGCGGCACCTGCACGCTTTATTCCTTATGCATGCTCTAACACTTATTTCCGCTATATTCCCTAGTTTGTCCAGAATCCTCTCTACCATTACGGCTATTCTCTCGCTAATATCCATGCTATAGAGCTTGTGCTTCAGCTCCTCACACGCATCTATATGTTTAACTGCCGAATCTATGTTATTAGTTACTACTGAGTTAAGTACGGCTTCAGTTAGCTCCTCGATTGTGCTATTTAACTCGCGTATTAGTGTTGAGTCATCCGTCAGCATCATGTAGTTCTGTAGCTCGTTCACTAGCTCGCGTATGTGGCTAAGCAGGACTATCGCATCAATTATATTCATTATCTCTTCACCATATGCCTCCATCACTTTGGTCTTAGCTATCCGTAAGCTCACATTATATAGCCTGATGAACTCGCTGATTAAGTAGTTAACTACCTCCTTCCCGGCAGACAGGTTCCTCACCGTCTCAACTACTAGGTTAACTACCTTGTTAACCACGTCGTTGAGCTCTACATCATAGCTAGTAAAAACTATGTCATAGAGGTCTGCCCTTCCTCTACTGCCTACTACTATAAAATCAGGAATTACCTTCCTCAATTCTGTAGTTAACTTCCTAAGTACGTCTTGGGAGCAGTGCACCCTAACCTTAGTTATGCCCTCAACAAAAGCCGCCGTGAGTTTATGCACTGCGGCACTAATGTTTCCTTCAGTAGCATCAATGAATATCTGAATACCCTCATCAATACTCACCCTACGCCTAGGTACGGCCGATAGCTTCTTGCCGTCGAAGTATATATCGACTACGTCCCCCACCTTAAGGCCCATTAGTGAGACCCATTTCTTGGGTATCGTGAGAGCTATCGAACCTGGGCCAACCCTTATTAGCTTCCTACTATCATGCTCCATCTAGGAAGCCCCCCATAGTGTTGCTCCTGAGGTAATATATTGTTATTACGCGTAATTATTTTACTTATAGTAACTACTTTATTTGTTAAGGTAATTGATGATAGGGCATACAGCGTGCGTAGGTGGTAGCGTGAGCGCTGATATAGTCTTGAACAATTTAAAAAACATTGAGAGAAAACCTCAGAACTTGGTTAAGGCGCTCAGGGTAGCTCAAGAGGTGAAGGGCTACCTTCCAGCTGAGGTTGTTGAGGCTGCAGCAAAGCACGTCGGCGTACCCTACTCAAGAGCCTTTAATGTTGCTACATTCTACCACCTATTTAGCATCGAACCGCTGGGTAAGTATAGAGTATTCGTCTGCATGGGAACTACATGCTATTTAAAGGGAAATAAGGAGAACCTACAGTATCTTAAGTCACTACTTAACATTAAGGAGGGGCAGCATACTTCAAGTGACGGGCTCTTTACTGTTGAAGAGATGAGGTGTCTCGGCTGCTGCTCTCACGCGCCAGTAATAGCTGTCTACATGCCTAACGGTGCGAGGAAGGTTATTGGTAGAGCTACGCCTGAGGTAATTCAGAAGTTAATTGATGAATTAAGGAAAGAAGCCCGCGAAAGGGGGTGGGTTAAGTGAGCTGGACCTTAATGAATAGGTGTTGCCTTAAGTGCTGGCATAAGCCGCCAGATAACCCATGTCCTAACTACGTTCAGTGCAGGATTAAGGGACCTCTCTGCCACGATGACCCTGAGTGCAGGGAGTTGAGGGCAAGGAGGCTCAACGAGCTGGAGTTCGGCAGATATGGTGTTAAGGTTAGGGTTGCTATAGCTTCATGTACGTTAGCCGTCGGTGCCGCAGAGGTATATGAGGCTATTAGGGACTACGTTAAGGAATCAGGGCTAGCTATCGATATTAGCGTAGTGGGCTGCCACGGGCTAGACTTCATTGACCCGTGGATAGAGGTTGTTAGGAAAGGCTACCCGCCAGCTATATACGCTAACGTGAGCCCAGAGGAGGTAGAGGACATAATCAGTAGATACCTATCAGGTGATGTAAGCAAGGCTTTCGCACTTAGGTATAGGACGGGTAATGCTAAGGGCGAGTTCCACGTGCCTACATTAGATGAGCTAGTGTTCTGGCGTAAGCAAGTAAGGCTCGTCTCAAGTAACTGTGGCCTCATAAACCCTGAATCTATCGAGGAGTACGTAGTTAGGGGCGGCTACCTAGGCCTTGCAAGAGCCCTCAGAATGAGGCCTGAGGAAGTAATAGAGGAGATTAAGCTAGCTAAACTAAGGGGTAGGGGAGGCGCTGGATTCCCAACGTGGATTAAGTGGAAGGCTGTTAAGGATCAAGTAAGTGATGTGAAGTACGTAGTAGCTAATGCGGAAGAAGGTGACCCCTCAGCATTCTCTAACAGATTACTCGTTGAGTCCGACCCGCACATACTTGTTGAGGGAATGATTATTGCCGGATACGCTATAGGGGCTAGCAAGGGCTACGTATTCGTAGGAACTGAGGGTGACCTAGCTGCTGAGAGGCTAAAGAAGGCTATAGAGGAAGCTAAGAAGTATGGCTTACTAGGCGAAAACATACTTGGCTCAGGCTTCGCATTCGACATAGAGATAGTTCAGGATGCAGGAAGGTACACGAGCGGTGAGGAGACGGCGCTACTTGAGGAGATAGAGGGTAAGAGGTCAACACCTAGGGTAAGGCCCCCGTACCCAGTAACGAAGGGGCTGTGGGGTAAGCCCACAGTAATAAATAATGTTGAGACATTAGCTCATGCAGCGGTCATACTTCGTGACGGCTGGGACAGATACGCTACTATAGGAACTGAGAAGTCCGGTGGAACGAAGATGGTTTCTGTCTCAGGCTCAATCAAGAGGCCTGGAGTATATGAAGTACCTATAGGAACTACAATAAGAACAATTATTGAGGATATAGCCGGAGGCGCTCCCGAAGGACTGAAGCTTAAGGCTGTTGAGGTGGGCGGTCCAGCAGGAGGATTCCTCCCAGTCTCCGAAATTAACATACCGCTAGACTACGACACGCTGCCAAAGCTAGGCGTAGCTATGGGCTCTGGAGTATTAGTAGCCGTTGATGAGCATAAGTGCATGGTTGACTTAGCTAGGCAGTTTATGGCATTCTTCGTTAGCGAGTCATGCGGCAAGTGCGTACCTTGTAGGGTAGGTACAAAAACAATGCTTAGTATACTAGAAAGAATAAGCAGCGGTAAAGGGAGCGAGGAAGACTTAGAACTCCTTAAGGAATTAGGTGAGACGCTTAAGGATGCCTGCCTCTGCGCCCTAGGAAATGGAGCACCGATACCCGTACTCTCAAGTATTAGGTACTTTAAGGAGGAATTCTCAGCTCATATAAGAGAAAAGAGGTGCCCCGCAGGTATATGCCCCGTAAGCCGTGAGGTGGTGAGGTATGAGGGGTAAGGTCAAGGTTAAGGTAGACGGTATTGAAGTAGAGGTAGATCCTGGCTCAGTCGTACTTGACGCTATCAAGAAAGCAGGGATACCTATGCACTCGCTCTGCCAAGCAGGCGAGCTCTACAGGGGGGCCTCATGCAGACTGTGTTTAGTTGAGCTTCCTAACGGTAAGCTCGTGCCCGCGTGTGCCTATCCAGTAAGCAACGGACTCGAGGTGTATACTAGGACGCCTAGGACGCTGAGAACCCGCAGGACTACCCTAGAGCTATTGCTGGCATACCATAGAATTGAGTGCTGGATCTGTAAGCGTAAGGGTGACTGCATACTAGTTAAGATGGCAAATGACTTAAGACTTGAGGGCATACCCATCTGTGCTGAGTGCCCACTGCATTCTGATGAGTGCTTGCTAAATAAGGGAATACTGTGCTTAGGGCCGCTAACGGTAGCTGGGTGCGAGGCGGAGTGCCCAGCAACAGGCGGTAGGTGCTGGGGCTGCAGAGGCCCTATAACTAGGGAGGACGTGGTAGTGAGGGCCTTAAGGAGGTATAGAGAACTGGGATTCACACTGAAGGAGGTTATTGAGACAGCCGAGATATTCTGGAGTGCTCACCCATTCCTTGAAAAGTTCAAGCTGCTTGCAGAGGGGGTCTGAAATGGCGGGAGTGGGGGACTTCATTAGGTTATACGAAGAAGTCCCAGGCGTAGCTGGACACATAGATGTTAGGATTAAGGAAGTAGAGGGCAAGTACAAGGTTAGGATAAGTATCACGCAGAGTCCAAGATTCTTCGAGATATCACTAAAGAATAGGAGAGTCGATGAAGTGCCTATAGTAACTGCTAGAATATGTGGAGTATGCAGCATGGCGCACCTCCTAGGCTCCGTGATAGCCCTCGAAAAGGCTCTCGGCATTGATATGGGCGAGAAGGTAATGAAGTTAAGGAAGTTGATTGAAGTTGTCGGGATAATTCAGAATAACTTTGTCCACGTCCTCGTCGCACTACCTGACTATTTAGGCTACAGAAACTTAGTTGAGTTAGCTAAGGCTGAACCAGCAATAGTTAAGAAATTCCTCAAGCTAAATACTGAGGTCTTAAAAGTCTACGGTAACATCGCAGGCAGATTCACCCACACTCACGTAATCGACGTAGCTTACCAAGGCAAGCTGGTAACGAGATACGACCTTGAGAAGGCATCTAAAATCCTCGCATCAGTAAGTAAGGAGGCTGCGGGCCTAGTAAGTGAATTAGCAAGTAAGTGGAGGGATATTAATTTTGAGGATCCAGCTCATAACTACTTAACAGTGAATACTCCAGACTATCCAATAATTGGCGAGGAAATAGCTACGTCCGAGGGCGAGGCAGTGGATGTAATGAGGTATAAGGAGGTAATTCATGAAGAGGAGGTAGAGTACTCGAACGCAAAGCACTGCACCTATCGGGGTAAGCCGTTCTTCGTGGGCTCGAGAGCTAGGCTACTGCGCAACTACAGCGACGTATCTAAGGAGGTGGGTGACTACTTAAGCCAGCTAAAGCTTAACTTAAGCAACCCATTCGATAATGTTAAGGCCCAGCTTATCGAAGCACACTACCTGACCTTAGTAGCTGAGCGTGAGTTCGCTGACCTTGCCAGCGCTGTCGGGTCAGGCATTAGGCTTTACGACTTAAGTAAGCTTAAGGGAAGCGGTGAGGCGGCATCAGCTGTTGAAGCACCTAGGGGGCTACTCATTCACCACTACAACGTAAGGAATGGAAGGGTAGTAGCAGCAAACATAATCACCCCAACAGCAATGAACAGCAAGCATATTGAAGTCTGCTGTGAGGTACTAATCAATAAGTTAAAGAGCGAAGGAATCAGCAGGCTTGATGACCTCA
>QMWS01000049.1 GCA_003661745.1 Thermoprotei archaeon
ATAGATGTGGGAAGTTATAGCGTGAAGGTAGTAGCCTTAGAGAAAGAATTATTGAATAAGAGACCAATCCTTTCTTGTGCTATTGAATATTTACCTTCACGCAACCCTACTCCTTTTCAGGTTTCAGAATCTATTCGTAATGCACTGAAGAAGTTAAATTTACCTGTTTCTAAGGTTAACGTTTCTCTATGGGGAAGAGAAGTTGTTACAAGATATATATATTTTCCTTTAATGCCCCGTTCAGAAATTATCAATGCTTTAAGGTTAGAGTGGGATAAACATATTTCTTTTAAGCTGGAGGAGGTTATCTGGGATTTTCAACCTTTAGGTATTGTTAATGATCCTGTAAAAGGTAAACAAAGGTTAGTTTTATTGGTAGTAGCCAAGAAAGAATTTCTTGAGCGGCAAATTCATTTATTAAAAGAAGCTAATATTGAGCCGGATATTATTGAGACCAATGTGACTTCTCTGGTAAATGCTTTTAATTTCTTGTATCCTTCCCACCGCCGAGATTCCCTACTTGCCTTGATGAATATAGGAGAATTAGTTACCAATCTGATTATTCTAAAAGACGGGATGCCGCGTTTCTCACGGAATATTCTTTTTGGAGGCCAGGATATTACTCATCTTATAGCCCAGAAGAAACACATAGATTTTCTAAAAGCACAGGAACTTAAACATAGTTTTAAAGGAGAGGATGGAGAGATTTCCTCTATTATAAATAGTGGATTAGAGAGTTTAGTCAATGAAGTAAATCTTTCTCTTGAGTATTTAAAGGAGGAATTAGGAAGAGAAGTAGAGACAATATATATCTGTGGTGGTTCTTTACATTTATATGGAATAGAGGAATTCTTAAGAGAAATTTTACAAGTTAGGATAGAAACATGGGGATCAGATGAGAAGTTTTGTTTTGCTTCTGATAATTTTCGCAAGGAATGGGAAGAGTGTTTTTTTGAATTGGTAGTAGCTTTGGGTTCAGCTTTATAACTATATAATGGAAAGGAGACGTTTTTTACGTATCTCTGCTTCTTTACCTTTTAAGTTTAAGAAGATAGGGTATGTTTCAAAGGAAAGTAGCATCAGTAAAGATTTGAATATTCAGGGAGTAAGATTCCTTTCCCAAAAATTCTTACCTGTATCTACTAATATCAAAGTAGAAATTAAATTGCATAAGGATAAGGAACCATTAAGATTTATTGCTAAAACTTTGTGGATAAAATCTCGTAGTGAGAACTTATATGAGATAGGAGCAAAGATTATCCAGATAAGCAAAGATAATGTTAAGATTCTTTCAGAACTATCTTGATTAAATTTTAAGGACATATGAAATACATACTTCTAAAAGTGTAGATATATTCTTATTCTGAACTCTGAAATGTGCGATTTTTTATTTTCCTTCTAGGAAAAATATACAAAGGTGTTACCATTCTAACCTACGCGGTTAGAAAAGTGGTTTAGGTATCTTAAAGTTCCAGGAGACAATACTCAATGGAGAATGGCAAGACTGGTGGCAAAGGCAAAGAGATGAGAAAATAGAGATAAATTATATTCCTTCACCCCTAAGTGCTACACAAGTCTTAAAAGATAAAGCTATATCGCCATTTATAGAGGCTCAGATACCATTTTTAAGAGGCCCGGATTAGGATAAACCCTGGGTGGGGGTATTAAAGGTAAAGAAGTTTACAAGGGCCCGGTATTTTGGCCAATAAGCCATTTTAAAAAGTAAAGGAATGTTTAGTATGGGTGAAAATATAGATAGTATAGGATAAGAACTAATCTTTGATATATTCAAAACTAACCAAAAAGAGGTTGTGGTAGGTTTATATTACACCTTTTGACAAATTAACATTAAAAAACTACCCCCAAATACTTGATGTGGACATTTGAAGATATTTTCTGTAACCCCAATATGATAATGTCCTATTTAGCCAACGTAGAAATGTTATGTTTCAAACCTGCTATAATACCCTTTGTGAAAGGAGGGTATTATGGCAGAGAAGGACATTATCGCAATGACCCAGAAAGAATTAAAACGTTTGTATATAATAAAACAGATTTTGGAAAGAAAACTAAAACAAATTGAAGCAGCAGAATTGCTTGATTTAAGCTCAAGACAGATACGCAGAATAGTTAAGAAGGTAGGTGAGGAAAGGGAGAAGGGAATAATTCATAGATTACGAGGCCAACCCTCTCATAGGAGGTTGCCTGAGCGAATAAAGAATAAAGTAATAGCCTTATACAGAAAAAATACCAAGGATTTGGGCCGACGTTAGCAAGTGAAAACTCTTTGAAATAAATAAGATTAAAATAAGTGATGAGACCTTACGACTCTGGCTTATTGAGAAAGGAGAATGGCAGAAACAACGCAAGCACAGAAAGCATAGGAGTTGGCGCCAGCGTAAACACTATTTTGGAGAGATGGTGCAAATGGATGGCTCACATCACGACTGGTTTGAAGGCAGAGGAGAAAAGTGTGTGCTTATGGGCTATATTGACGATGCTACAAGCACAAGATTTGCCTGTTTCTACAGATATGAAGGCACAATACCTACTTTTGACAGTCTTAAACGTTATATAAAGCGCTATGGTATACCCAAAAGCCTGTATTTAAACAAGCATACTGCCTATAAATCAACACAAACCTACAATTGAGGATGAATTAAACAACAGAAAACACCTAAGCCAGCTTGAGAGAGCAGTCCACCAGTTAAGTATAGAGATAATACACGCCAATTCTCCCCAGGCAAAAGGTAGAGCAGAGCGTTCATTTAAAACATACCAGGACAGACTGATAAAAGAAATGCACTTAAGAGGCATAAGTACAATAAAAGAAGCAAATAAATTTTTAAAAGAGTTTTTGCCTAAGCATAATAAAAGATTCAGTATTAAGCCTATAAAAAGCAACTTACATAGACCTTGATGCGATTTTATGTATAAAGACAGAGCATCCGGTAAGAGGAGATTTTACTATAGTCCTCAACAAAAAGCTTTACCAGATACTAGATAAGAGCATTGCCAAAAAAGTAACAGTCCAGGAAAGAATAAATGGAAAGATGTATATTGTCTATAAAGGCAGGAGGTTAAAATATAAAGCAATAGTTGCAAGACCACCAAAAGAAAAATCCGAACCTAAACCAAGAAAGACTTATAGGCCTTCTATGGAGCATCCCTGGAAGAGATCATTGTATGAGAGAAGATTGACAAAAGAAAAGGCTTTTTTACAAAGCAAAAAGGACAGAGAAAAATTAGCATTAGTTAAAGCCTAAAACCGGACATTTTTAAATTGGTTTGACATAACTTTATATTTTTCTTGACAAGCAATTTTATAGTATTACAATTTTAAAAAAGGTGCTATCGTGAAGAGAGTAAAAAGATTTGGTGTATCTATAGAAGAAGATTTACTTAAAGTAGTAGATGATTTTATTAAAAAGCATAAGTTTCCTAACAGGTCTTGTGCCCTTCGTTTTCTAATAAGAAAAAATTTAGTAGAAGAAAAATGGCAACAAAATAAAGAAGTTGCTGCGTGTCTTGTATTAGTTTATGACCATCATAGAAGAGGTTTAGTTAGCAAAGCCATAGAGATTCAACATAAATATCCGAGTTTAGTATTATCTACACAACATATCCATCTTGACCACCATAATTGTTTGGAGATGATTGCTTTAAAGGGAAAAGCAGAGCTATTAAGAGAATTAGCAGATAGATTGATTGGTTTAAAAGGAATAAAACATGGTAGGCTTGTAGCTACTGCTATAGATTAATTTTTTTTTATATTTGGTAACACGATTATTAAATAAGTAACAATAAAAACTTAGCCATAAGAATAAAAAGGGGGTTTTATGCAGAAGGCCTGGAAAAGACTGATAACGTGTGTTTTTTTATTCTTTACTTTTATTGCTTTTTGTGAGGATATTAAAGAGGAGATTAATATCTTGAAGGAAAAAGTTATAGAGTTGGAAGAAAAGATTGAAAATCAAAAAAATAATACAGATAGTTTAGCGAAAATAGAGGATATTCTCGAGGGAATAAATATAGAAGGAGCACTTACTTTTGTAATTCAAGGAGCTTCTTATGCCAACGCAGATAATTTATCTAGCAGTAAGGAGAGCATAACAGATGCATCCTATTCATTTGATTTGGTGCTGGAAAAAGGACTTTCTGTTTGTAGTAAAGTATATCTTCATTTTGAAAGTGGAAGTGGAGATGGGGTTACAGATGAACTAAAAGTATTTAGTAATGTAAATGCTGATGCTACAGGAAATGAAAATTTTAATCTAATTGAAGCGTGGTATGAATATTGTTCTAAACGGTTTCCTTTAACTTTAACATTAGGTAAAATTGATGCTACTTCCTATATTGATACTAATGAATATGCTAATGATGAGACTACTCAATTTTTAGGAGGGATTTTTAAGAATTCTCCTGTATTAGAATTTCCTGATAGTAATTCAGCAGGAATAAGAGTATATTTTGATCCCATAGATATTTTAGATGTTAATTTTGTAGCAATAGACGCAGATTCTGATTGGGAGGATATATTTGAAAATATATTTGTTGCCATTCAGTTTAATTTTAAACCACAGTTGTTAAATAGGGCAAGTAACTATAGAATCTATGTATGGTTGAATGATAAAAATCATATTAGGTGGAGCAATGTCAATAATACCAAGAAAAAAGGATATGGTTTCGGGATAAGTATTGATCAGGAGTTGGTAGATAATTTAGGAGCTTTTATGCGCTATGGCTGGCAAAATCCTAAGGTTTATGTGGAAGGTGGAAACTTTTCTTTGGAACATTTCTATAGTTTAGGTTTTCAGCTTAAGGGAGCTTTATGGAATAGAAGTGACGACACTTTCGCTTTTGTTTTTGGCCAAGTTTTTGCTTCTTCCGATTACAAGGATGCGAATGCTTTAAAAGCAAAATCAGAGAAGCATCTGGAGATTTATTATAGTTTTAAAGTAAATAACCATTTAACTTTAACTCTTGATTTCCAGGCTATTAAAGACCCCTATGGTAGTGACGCTATAAATGGTAGTGAGACTATTTTTGTGGGTGGTTTGAGGACACAGATTGATTTGTAAAAAAGGAGGAGATATAATGCATATACCAGACGGTTTTCTAACGGTAAATACATGGGGGCCTTGTTGGTTGGTTTCTTTTTTTGGTTTGGGCTATTGCATAAAGAAGACGAAGGAAGTATTAAGAGACAGAATGGTTCCTCTTATGGGAATAATGGCAGCTTTTATTTTTTCTGCACAGATGCTTAATTTTCCCATCGCAGGAGGTACTTCCGGGCATCTTTTAGGAGGAGTTTTGGCGGCTATTTTACTAGGCCCCTACGCAGGAGCAATTGTTATTGCTGTTGTATTAACTGCACAGTGTTTTATTTTTCAAGATGGAGGAGTTACTGCGCTGGGAGCAAATATTTTTAATATGTCTTTCATTCCTGCTTTTTTTGGGTATTTTATTTATAATATTACAAAAAATATTGTAAAAAAAGATAAGGGAATTGTTATTGGTGCTGGTGTAGCTTCCTGGCTTTCTGTTGTTATTGCTTCTGGTGTGTGTGCTTTAGAATTAGCAATCTCAGAAACCTCTCCTTTAAAAATTGCATTGCCTGCGATGGTTAGTGTTCATGTCCTTATTGGCATAGGAGAAGCAATAATTACATGTTTAGTTATTGGCTTCGTCTTAAAGGTAAGGCCCGATTTAATATATAATAAATAAGGGGGGTTAAGATGACAAAGAGAGATATATTTTATGGGTTGATGATAGCTCTTTTTCTTGCTATAGTAGTTTCTCCATTTGCTTCACCATGGCCTGACGGATTAGAAAAAGTTGCTCAGAGCAAAGGATTTATGGATAAAGAAAGAGAGCATCCTCTTATTTTATCACCATTTTCTGATTATCTCTGGCCCAATTTGGACAATGAAAAAATAGCCACTGCGTTAGCAGGGGGAGTAGGGGCTCTTTTTGTTTTTATTGCTGGTTATGGAATGGGAATGTTAATTAAGTTACTTAAAAGAAAGTGAAACATTCTTATATTGATAAGTATAGCACTTTAAATAGCATCATTCATCAATTATATCCCTCTGTTAAAATTGTGTATTCTTTCATCTTTATATTTTTTATAATTTTTACTCCTCCCGTATTATTTCTTTCATTTTTTTTATATACTTTGCTAATTTTTGGACTTGTTTTTTTATCCAGGGTCCCTTTGAGTTTTATCCTCAAACGTTCTTTAGTAATTATTCCTTTTGTTTTATTTATTGCTATTTTTATTCCTTTCTTAAAAGAAACAAATAT
>QMWS01000050.1 GCA_003661745.1 Thermoprotei archaeon
TACTTTAAGTCACCCATAATACCGATAGTTAGCCCATCTACCTTACCTAGCTCTCTCCATATGGTATACACATCAAGTAGCGCCTGTGTCGGATGTTCGTTAGGACCATCGCCTGCGTTAATTATAGGCGCCTTTATCATTCCAGCTATTTGTTCGGGGAAGTGAGGTTTACTCTGCCTGAGGACTATTATGTCAGGATCATAGCCATCGATAATCCTTAGTGTATCGATATCGGTCTCACCCTTGGCTAGGCTTGAGGCGCTTACCTCGAAATCTATGACCTCACCACCTAATCTTACCATGGCGAACTGAAAGCTCAGCTTAGTCCTTGTACTGGGCTCGAGGAATACAGTAGTCATTATCTTTCCTTTAGCATAGTCAAGAATGCCCCTCTCATTTATTTCCTTGCGGAGTTGCTCAGCAAGCTGGAAGAGCCTTTCTACCTCCTCCCTTTCGAATTGAAGAGCTGAAATTATATCCTTACCTTTCAGCGAGCTCAACCGCTACCACCCTTACATTGGTAAAGTAATTTAGCAAAGAATTAAAAGTTTTACTTAAGTGAGATCTTTTACGAATACTTAAAAAATGAAATTTGTTTTATCATATTTTACTGCGTCTGCTTTGCCCTACTTACATGGAACTTTAATTCCTCTGCCGCGCGTTTAATTGCCCTCACTATGTTTACGTAGCCTGTGCATCTGCAGAGATTACCGCGTATGTACTCCCTAATGTAGTCCTCGTCGGGGTCAGGGTTCTCTTCAAGTAGCTTCTTAGCCATTAGTATGAAGCCTGGTGTACAGTAACCACACTGTATAGCGCCTTCCTCGATGAACGCTCTCTGAACTATATCGAGTTCGCTGTCTTTAGCAAGCCCCTCGACAGTAGTGACTTCCTTACCGTCTACCTCAATCGCTAGAGTAAGGCATGATAGCACTGGCTCACCATCTACTAGTACTGTGCAGGCACCGCACTCTCCTATACCGCAACCGTACTTAGGACTTACGACACCTAGCTTCTCCCTCAGTACGTTGAGCAGTAATTCATTATTCTCTACATAGATACTGACTGGCCTGCCGTTGAGCTTAAACCTAATCACCTTCCCCACTGTGGATCACCCCTTACTAATTCTCTCATAAGCTCTGAGAAGCGCGTCCTTTACAATCACACCCGAGACCTCCCTCCTATATTCTGCTGTTGATCTGATGTCTGTTATTGGCTTAACCTCGGTCTTAACTATTTCAGCAGCCTCCTTGAGGGTCTCCTCATTTAACTCCTTACCTACTAGGAACTCCTCAGTCTTGTAGGCTCTTATAGGTGTTGGAGCTACTGCACCTAGCGCTATCCTGACCCACTTAACTATACTGCCCTCGGTCCTTAGTGCGACAGCTACGTTTACCTTAGCTAAGTCCATGGCTACCCTAGCTATCTTAATGAATGCTGAACCAGTATCTTCGGGCTGGTAGGGTATCTGGATCTCGGTTAGTATCTCATTCGGCTTCAGCACAGTCTTACCTGGCCCTAGGAAGAATTCATTAATCGGAACCACTCTTTCGCCGTTCGGCCCAACAATCTTCAGCTTAGCCTCAAAGACTAGCAGCGGAGGTGCGGTGTCTGCTGCTGGTGACGCATTGCATAAGTTACCCCCGATAGTAGCCATATTCCTTATCTGCACACCGGCCATGGACCTAACTGCTTCGTAGAGCGCCTCGAACTTCCTCTTAACTATTCCTGATTTCTCTATTTCACGTAACTTGGTCGCTGCACCGATCGCTAGGTAGTCGCCTCTATCCTCAATGAAGTTTAACTCCTTGATTTTCTTAATGTTAATTATGTACTTAGGTTCAATGAACCTCTGCTTCATCCTAACTATTAAGTCGGTGCCGCCAGCTAGTATCTTAGCCTCACCACCGTACTTAGTCAGTAGCTCTACTGCCTCCTTAACTGTTCTAGGCTCAAAGTACTCGAACTCGAACGGTATAATATGCGTGTTAACTTTATTTATGTCTACCTTAGGCTTTATAGGCTTCACGAACTTTTCTCCAGTCATACCCACCACCTCCTACTTCTTCCCCTCCTTTTCCTTGAGCGCTTTAAGGATCTTCTCAGGCGTTATTGGTAGTTCATAAAACCTGACGCCAATAGCATTGTATATAGCATTAGCTACCGCACCAGCTACTGGATTTAGTGCTGCTTCTCCTAACCCCTTAGCTCCGAAAGGCCCTGTAGGTTCGTGAGTATTAGCAAATATTACTATGAAGTCGTCGACCTTAGGTAAGTCCTGGGCAGTCATAATCTTGTAATCCGTTATGAACCCCCTGCACATCAACTCCCCTGTCTCTGGATCATATGGTGTATCCTCAAGAACCGCCATACCCCAGCCCTGCGCGAAACCGCCGTGCAGCTGGCCAGCAGCTAGGTCCGGATTAATTACTGTTCCTACATCAGCACCAGCAACCACACGTACAGGCCTCACTATCCCTGTCTCTGTATCTACCTCTACCTCTACAAAATACACAGTGTATGCTGGCGGAGAGCTCGTAGCTCTGTAACTAACTACTGCCGCTATAGAGCCCCAATTCCTTTGCCAAGCCTCCCGCGCCACCTCACCTACAGTTATCTTCTTATCTGGCATCCCCTCAACGTAAATTACTCCCTGACCTAGCTCTTCATCAGGCTTTATGCTCAGCGCCTCGGGATTAACGACATCACCAAGCAATCTAACAGCGTACTCAAGCAACTTCTTCTTGACCTCCCTCGCCGCTCTCCTGGCTGCTTCACCGCCTACATAGGTGCCTCTGGACGCGTGAGTGCACACGTCATATACGGTTGTCTGAGTATCAGCCCATATGATATTTATCTTATCTAGCGGCACTCCTAGTTCCTCCGCAATTATCTTAGCGTGAGCATCAAGCGTACCGCCACCGTGGTCCTGAAGAGCTGTTATGTAGTCTACGCTCCCATCCTCGTTAACCTTCAGAATACATCCCGTGAAGTCTATTACTTCGCCCGATATTCTTCCTCCAGCCCCTGATGTGTGGAAACCTCTGCCTAACCCGATTCCTCTCCTAAACCTTCCTTTCTGCTCGCCGGGCTTCGGCCTATTGTACCAACCAATAAGTTCTGCACCCTTCTTAAGGAGCTCAGGCACTCCGTCACTCTTAACTACTGACTTGACCGTCGGGCCCTGACCCCAGAAGAGGTCACCCCTACCAACATAGTTCTTGAGTCTTAGCTCAATCGGGTCTATACCTAGCGCTTCAGCAAGTTCATCTATTATTGACTCTACTGCCCAAGTAATCTGCGGATTACCGTAGCCTCTAAAGGCACATGATGGGACCTTGTTCGTATATACCGCGATACCTTTATACCTAATGTTCTTCCACTTGTAGAGTGAAACGAACCACCCTAATAGGCAGCCGAGGAGTGGATATGCCTGTATTTGGTGCCCTCCTATATCCATAATATTCTCTAGTTCACCAGCTATGATGGTTCCATCCTTCTTTGCCGCAACCTTGAGCCTGAAGTACATCTGGTAGGAGCAGTGATCGTACATGTCCTCCTCTCTAGTTAGCGCTATCTTAACTGGCCTGCCAGCCTTAAGCGCTAATGCTACAGCAACTAGGGTAACTAGGTTTGTCTGGATACTTGAACCGAACGAACCGCCAATAGGTAGCTTCTTGACGTTCACCTTACTTATGGGTATGTCGAATACCTGTGATATTAGTATTCTTGTATTATGTATTGTCTGAGTTGTAGTCCAGACCGTTATACCGCCGTCCGGCTCAGGCTTAGCTACAGCTACCTTGGGCTCCAGTTGCATGTGATACCTTCTGTTGGTTTTGAACGTTCTCTCAATAACTACGTCAGCTTCCTTAAATGCTTTCTCTACATCACCCTCATTGTAGTCTAACCTGCATGCTATGTTGTTCTTTACAGTTACTTCCTTATTTCCAAAAAGTATCTTATCGTGAATCTTCGGCTTGCCCTCCTTCATAGACTCGAATGGATCCAGCAGCGGCTCATAGACCTCCCATTCCACCTTGATGGCCTCTAGAGCTTTCTGAGCTAGCTCCTCAGTCTCAGCTGCGACTGCTGCTATGTACTCACCTACGTACTTAGGGTGATCAGTTAGTACCTCCCAGTCCTTGTAATTCACTCTATCAACGCTTACGAGCCTAATGTTGAACTTCTTCCTCGGTACGTCCTTGAATGTAATAACTACAGCACCCATTTTCTCTGCTTCACTAGTGTCAATGCTCTTTACTCGTGCGTGCGGGTACGGGCTCTTCAGTATCCTGCCATAAAGCATTCCTGGAAGGTAGATGTCATACGCAAACTGCATCCGTCCAGTTACCTTAGCTACTCCGTCCTTCCTCGGCGTCTTCTTGCCTATGTACCTGAAGCTCTCTTGCTTAAGGGAACTGCTCGCCAACGATCCCACAAGTGTAGTGCGTTAAGGGAGAGAAAAAATACTTTAATGAAAGCCATAACGATATACAAAAACTTAAGTGTAATTACGTAGCCGTAGACAATCAGCATTAACAACAACTTAGTTTTTAAGTTAGAACTAATTTACTTACCTTACCTGAAGATTAACTTCTCAAATATAGTTTATTTTAACTACTTCCCTAACTTATCTCGGTGTTAAGTAGTGAGTTACGGGGGCAGTATCTTAATTCGGGGAGGTACTCTCGTACTTTCTAAGGGGCTAGTTAAGGCTGACGTCCTTATTGAAGATGGTGTGGTGTCAGCTATCGGTAAGGGCTTGAGTGCGCAGGGTGTTGATGAGATAATAGATGCTAGTGGTAAGTTAGTTTTCCCTGGTGTCGTAGATGAACATGTACACATGAGGGAACCGGGACTAACACACAAAGATAACTTCACTAACGGCACTAAGGCTGCTGCAGCAGGCGGCGTCACTACAGTCTTAGAGATGCCTAATACGCTACCACCGGTAGATAGTAGGAGCGTGTTTGAGGAGAAGAAGAGGCTGCTTGAGCCAAAGGCGTACGTGGACTTCGGTCTCTATGGCGTTATACATGATTCTAATGCGGATAAATTCGAGGAGCTCGTCGACGCTGGCGCCGTGGGATTTAAGATCTTTATGGGACCTACAACAGGCAATATACCCTCACCAAATGACGGTACACTCTACGAAATACTCCTTAAGTCAGCTAAGTATGGCATAACGCTTGCATTCCATGCTGAGAACTGGGACTTAGTTAAGTACTTTACATCTAAGGTTAAGGCTAGTGGGAGGAGCGATCCGTCAGCCCATCTGGAGGCAAGGCCTCCAATTTGCGAGGAAGATGCCATACGCAAGCTAATGCTGTTCTCTAAGAAAACCGGAGGAAGAGTACATGTAGTACACATGAGCGCTGCTGAGGGTATTGAGCTCCTTAAGTATGCTAGATATGAAGGGCTTAACGTTACTGGCGAGACGTGCCCTCATTACCTCATACTATCGGCTGACGACTACAGCAAATATGGTTGCTTAATGAAAGTTAATCCACCAATACGTGAGAGACACCATCAGGAGGCGCTGTGGAGGGCTGTGAGAGAAGGTATAATATATGCGTTAGGCTCGGACCATGCGCCCCACACAAGGGAAGAAAAGTCGAAAGACGTATGGGAAGCTGCCGCTGGCTTTACGTCTGTACAGACGTTCTTACCACTAATGCTAGATCAAGCGCTGAGGGGTAAGATGCCGTTAACCAAGATTTCTGAACTGATGAGTGAGAATCCAGCCAGGCTCTTTGGAATATACCCGAGAAAGGGAACAATTGCTGTTGGGTCTGACGGCGACTTAGTAATTGTTAATCCGAACGCCGAGACCGTAATTAGGGCTGAGGACCTCTATGCTAAGCATCCGGTAACGCCATTCATAGGGTGGAGGCTTAAGGGCAAGATAGAGTACACGATCTTGAGGGGGGTGATTATAGCAGCTAATGGCAAGGTCGTAGGGGGACCCAAGGGCAGGTGGATAAGTAGGCTACAGGCAGGCTAAGAAAGCTACAA
>QMWS01000051.1 GCA_003661745.1 Thermoprotei archaeon
ACTGCTATTCCTGATCTTAGGGCTGATTGGGTCAGGGTTTAGTGCTAACCTAGCTTCGGTGTTCATGATAATTCTAGGGGCTGTCCTATTAGCTGTGGAATTATTTATAACACCGGGGTTTGGCGTCCTAGGTATTACTGGCATAGTATTCCTTGCCTTAGGCTTCGCTCTCTTACCCTCAGCGGTACCTCCTGGCTTCGCCCCACCTCCTGGATATGCAGCTCAGTTCAGGATATTTGCTATAGGGTTAGGGCTGGGACTAGGTCTTTTCACAGGCATAGTCCTCTATAAGATAATTCAAGCTAAGAGAAGGAAGCCAACAATATTTGAGCTTTATGGAAAAGTGGGAAGAGCACTTGACGAACTGAAAGCAGGTCAGGTAGGGTTTGTCCTGGTTGAGGGTGAGTACTGGCGTGCAGTATCCGAAGAAGACATACCTAAGGGAGCTGAGGTGGTAGTTATAGGGAAAAAGGACTCTGTACTCGTGGTGAAAAAGCATGTCAGTAGCGGGTCTAGCTGACCTGCCGCTGCATTGGGGGCATGTCCCGCCATGGCTAGCTAGTATAATGAAGAAGCTAGCTAAAGCTATAGTTAAGATAATAGTTATCGACCTAGGCAGTGAAGCGCTGCTTCGGAGACTTTCAAACCCTCTCTGGTTTCAAGCATTCAATAACGCGATAGGTATGGATTGGGATAGCAGCGGATCGACAACAGTAACTACTGCAATACTGAAGGAGGTACTTAACGACTTAAACATTGATGTGAGGATTGCGGGAGGTAAGGGGCTTCTCTCACGTAAGACACCGCAGGAGCTACTACAATACAGTGAGGAGTTAGGCTTAAGCAGCAGTAAAGTCGAGGAACTAATTAAAGTATCTAAGCTCGGGGCTAAGGCGGATTCAGTGTTACTTCAAGATAGCTTCACATTGTATCATCATGTGCTAGTCTTTGATAGGAGTGGTAGGTGGGTAATTATTCAGCAAGGAATGAATACAGAGCTAAGGCTGGCTAGGAGGTACCACCTAGCATGGTATGTCAGTAGTGACATAACGCTGGAGCCTCACTCAGGGGTAGTCTCAGATATTAGGCTAACACCTCTGAACCTAACCCACAGAGACTCAGCAAGTGCTAGGGGCGTTATCGTGGATTTAGTTAATGAGAGACCTGAGAAAGTAAAGAGGAATATAGTGCTAGTCAACGCAATACTTAAGGGCAATAAAACTCTTTTCGGCTTAAAGCCGCTGAGGCCAATAGACTTTAAGCTACCCTACTACAAGCCTGTGAAGCTAACTAATGGTCTCCTAAAGATCCTGAGGGAAGCTTACGAAGTTAAACCAAGAGATGTAAGTGAGCTTATGCTACACACAAGGGTGGGCCCGGAGACCCTCAGAGCGCTAAGCTTAATTTCAGAGCTTATCTATAGGGAACCGCCTTCACTCAAAGATCCAGAGTTAGTGCCCTTCAGTCCATTCAAGTATGCATTTGCGATAGGTGGCAAGGACGGAATACCCTATCCTGTGAAGAGAGAGGTAGCTGAGAAAGTTATTCAGGAATTAGAAGAGACAATTAAGTCAGCAGAACTAGGTAGTAAGGAGAGATTACTTGCGTTAAGGGCTCTTAGGAAGCTAGCCCCAAAGGATGTAGGTAGGTATTGAACATTTAATAAGGAAATAGCCGCTGAGTAACACGTAGTACTACGTCTCTACTTAATGAGCATAGTAGCGGACTTACTAAAGTTGCTAAAAGTTATTTTAGGGTGTTTAAATCATTAGCTAACAGGTGACATTAATGCCTAGAGGTAGTCTTGTTGAGTACCTGAATGATGAAGTTCAAGGCCTAATACAGTACACGACGATTTCTAATCCATTAACACTGGGTGGTTACGGGAACCCTAGGTCAGGATACACGGTCTTCTCGGTAGATCACGGACTCAGTAAGGCGTTCTTAGTGCTTTCTATCTCATGCAAGTCAGCACCAAGGAACATATTGTGGAAGGTAATGCTCAATGGAGTTACCTTAGTACGTGAGTTCAAGCCTCAGTTACTTGAGGAGTGGGAGGAGGGTGTCTACGCAGTACAGGTATTTGACGTAAGCCAGCTGATGTCCGAGGCAGGGCGCTATACGCTCTCAATAAAGTGCGATTCCTCCGAAGCGGTAACGGTTGAGGCAATGACTCTTTTCGGTATCGCGCCGCTGGAAAACGCTAAGACAGAGGTAGTATTCAAGGCAGGACAGGTCGGCCTAAAGCCATCGGAGAGAGCGGATATAGATGTACCTATGGGTGACAGAGATGGCGTAGGTAAGACGCTAATAACGCTCAGCATGCCGTCAAGAAAGGCAGTAGTGGATGTCATGATTAATGGTAAGCAGGTAGAGACTGTCGACGGCATTATAGGTGTGGAGGAGGTAAGTATTAAGAACGTACACTTAGGAAGTAAGAATAGCGTTACCTTACTTCACAGGGACACATCATTAGCCTACTATCCGAGAGATGTAAGGATCCACAACTTACTAATGTATAAGGTATTGGTTGAGGGGCCTAAAGTAGATGTGGTGGACGCGAGCTTAGGTAACGATAAGGTAAGCATGAAGCTGAGGAATACGGGTGATGTAGTAGCTAAGAATATAGTTATAGCTTGCTTATCAGCTGGCGAGATACTGTTCAGGGACGTAATTAATGCGCTGAGGCCTGGCGAAGAGGTAGTTAGGGAGTACGCTGTATCAGCTAAGCAGAGACCAGTCATTGTTAGGGTTATCTATACAGGTTTACTAGACCAGGAAGTGATAACCGTTAAGCTAGTGGAGGAGACCTAATAACCTAAATATTAAGTCAGTGAGGAATGCAAAGGAACCAATAAATATAGCTATCTTCAAGTAGGTCCTTACTCTGCCTGCGACTTTCTCTGGATCAATCCCATATTCTCTACTTACAAGCTTTATTATAGAGTAGGCTATTACTGCATCTGTCAGAGAGGTGAGTACTAGGTATACTATACCGTACCCTACGAGTAAGTAAGGTAGCGGCGATAGGGCTATTACTAGAGCTAAGAGTATTACAGCAATAGCGGCAGACTTACTTAACCCTATAACTCTAGGCAATGACTTTACGTCTCTTACTGCATCCGCTACATAATCTTCGATGGTCTTAACTACTTCCCGCGAGAGTAGGAGGAGAAAAGCGTAAAGTGCAGGTATGCCCGTATACATGACGCAGCTTAGCACGCCCTCATATTCTGCTAGAGCTAAGCCACCATATATTATGGATGCAGCGCCCTCAAAGCTAACAACAATATTACCTAAGATGCCTAATTCCTTAATTTTGTATGAGTACATCACGAGTAGGAGGGCGTTAAGTGACGCAAAGATAAATGAGACAGGCCCAGAAAGAACGGCGAATGAAACTCCAGCTACTATGAGGATAATAGAAAGTACTAGCGCTTCCCTTCTACTGACGATACCCGACGGTATTGGCCTGTACGGCTTATTTATTAGGTCGACCTCAACGTCGAAGTAATCATTAATTGCGTAGCCTCCTGCGGCTACCAATACGACAGTAGAGAGCGGTATCGTGGGGCTTAAACCGTACCTATCTAATGAGACAACTACAGCTAAGTATCCTATGAGTGTAGTTACTGCCGTAGCTATTAGATTGTGGAGTCTTACTAGCTGTAAGTAAGCGAGGACTTTCTTACGCAAGCTAATCATCTAGCACACCATGCGCTATGACCTATCTCCACTCTTCAAGCACTTAATTACATTTCTGGATATATTGTAGCACCCTAGCCCGTGCTCAAGGAGCCCTAAGTCAAGTAGGTATCCGATTACCTTAGCAGGGTCCTTAATACCGTATAGACCCTTCAGTTCCCTGAGTGCTAGCAGCTCGCCCACAGACCTATAGCGTATGAAGTACTTCAAGACCTTACTGCTCTCGCTGTCTAACCTATTGACCTTACTCATTATTTCCTCACAGCTCACTTAGCCCCCCTTAAAGTATCGGATTCATAGTAAGACTTAAAGGTATCGTTAGACTATGAGTCAAAGGCCAGCTGCTAGTAGTAGTATGTGTTGACATAGTAATGCTCACTTAACATCCCCTTACCTCTAGCGCTCGGGCATACATCGCTCAGTGGGCACGTATTACTGCATAGCTTCAGCAATAAGCACTTACCCGAGCATCCGGTACTACATATTGGGTCATCCCTAGTGCAACAGTGTCTACCGAAGAGCCAGAGCAGGTCATCAAGTACTAGCGGATCTACATCAATTATTTTTGACACTATCTTAAACGCTGCTCTCACAGCATATCTGACCGCTACATCCTCATCGTGAGTGAAATGTTCCCTCTTACGTATCTTATCTAGTATATACTCAGGTAACTTAATGAAGCCTAGGCGTAGCGCAATTCTAGTTAAGTGATTGTCTACAGGCACCTCAGAATGTTCTTGATCTATATACGCTAGTATTCCTCGGCGACTAAGGAACTTAACTAGTAAGTAGGCTTTCTTCTCTACAGGATCAGAGTAGGCTATGAAACTCTTTAGCCTATCAATAAAGCCGTATGTTACGCTATTCTTAAGGTACCCACCGCTCCTCTTAATTAAATTCAGTACTGACCCGTCATAGTATTTAATTAACTTCCTGCCTAGATCTCTAAGAAGTAGCGCGCGAACATCCGGATCCCAGATCACTACATCATGCCCATCCTCTCCTTTAGCCCTAAGCCAATTCTTAACGTCATCAACACCTATATTGGCCATTGAGTTAGGGCTAAAGAAGTCGGGATTCTCATCGTACTTTAGCTTACCCAGCCTATACAGTAGGTCGGCCCCGTGATAAAACTCTCCGTCAACATGCCCTTCAAACTCCCTGTACCTACTGGTTCTATGGTCTATTGCAACCATGAATATAAAGTACCTAGCTACGTACTCGGGGTCATCGCCAGCAGGCGGGTAATAACGCGCATCAGTAAAGGTATCTAGCCCGATATTACTTAGCAGCCTACCTAGAGTTGCTGAGGCACTGCATATTTGTGCTTCGTTTACCTCCATACAGATGCTGTAGCTACATATTCTCACCTTTATACACCCCCTCGTAAACTTTAGATGGCTTTTCAGTTAACTTTATGAATACTAGCTGAGCTACTCTAGCACCTACTTCAAGCTCGAGTCCGTGAGGATTAAGTACTGTCAGGAGGCCTTCGCCTCTCCCAACATAGCCTGGGTCCCAGACGGTGCACGTGAATAGAACTCCCGAGCGCAGCAGCGAGGATCTAGGGAAACAGAGTCCAACAACGTCGTCAGGTACCTTAACGATCTCATTAAACATAACCTTATATGCTCCTGGCTTTAGGCGCCAGACCCCATTGGTAGGTATTAGCTCTGTCACTTTGGCTGGCCTTCTATCTTTAAAGCCTATGTATGCAGGCGAAGCAAACGAAAACATCTTTCGCACAGTAAGATCTATTCCTGCTGGCTGAATCTGGATGTTTAGATCTTTAACACAACATATGAAACTTGCTATTATTTTATCTGGTAGCGCCATATTCACTACCTATCCTAATATTCTTTTTGTGACTACTTAAAGGGGATACCAATAATACCATTAGATAAAGTATAAATAAAGTTTGTTAAAATATTCGTAGACTTACGGTAAACCTGGAAAATTAATATTTTTAAATAGCATGATTAGGGGGGTGGGTAGTGGGGGGATAAACTTATAAGCTACAGACCCCCTATTTAAGGGGGTTGGGGGGCAATGACCCAGGCAGCACGCACGCTAGGAGTGGTGGCACCCTACAGGGAATATAAAGTATATGGGAAGCATGTCTACGGTAGTCTATATGGTTGCGACCCAGAACTTCTTTCTGATCCTGAGTACCTGAAGGAGACTGTTGTTGTCGCTGCTAAAGTAGGTAAAATGACATTACTTGACATTAAGTACTGGCATATTTACCCAGGTGTTAGCATAGTAGCAATAATACTTGAATCACACATAACAATCCA
>QMWS01000052.1 GCA_003661745.1 Thermoprotei archaeon
CACTCGCGGTAGTTAGGAATGCCGTATATTTTGGTAATTAATTCGAATGGCTTAAATGGTCTCGGATTCTTCATCTTAGTAGGCGGCTTCTTGTCCGTGTTTACTTCACTTACATAGACGTACTTAACGGTCGCGTAAAGCCTGTCTGTGATGAAGGAGAGTTGAGAGATAGGAATCCATCCCTCAATAGCAATTAAGTAGTCTCCTGCTAGTGCGCTAAGGAATACGTTAATCCGATCCTCCCAAGCCTTACTGACAACCTTAGCTAAGGCTACATCCTGAATTATGCTGCTTAGCAACTTCTCTAGGTTCTCCGCAGCGTCCTTAATCATCCGCTCTAGAGTCTTAACTCTCTCCTCCACCTCCCTAAGAAAGTCACGGGGCAGAATCCTCTTAGCAGGAAGCGCTATTTTTTCTATGTTTAGTTTTTCGATCTGGAACAATACGTCATCTATGGAGTACGTGGGCCCGGCTAATACGTAGATGACTGTTTCTTCACTTACTTTAATTTTCTTAACGACGTAGACTTCGAGGTTCTTACTGGTAATGTATCGCTCAAGGTCTTCGATACTAGATTTACTACCTAAAAGCACAAC
The DNA here is from genome assembly GCA_003661745.1 of Thermoprotei archaeon. Lineage (GTDB taxonomy): Archaea > Thermoproteota > Thermoprotei_A > Sulfolobales > NBVN01 > B83-G16. The sequence continues at coordinate 597 of QMWS01000052.1, forward strand.
AGATGAAACTATCAGCCCCCGGAAGCTCATATCGCTTAAGTACAGTTGACTTAATTCAGGGTCGCTACAGATAACATTCAATACTTGAATCAGCTTCTTGTGCTCTGCTAGGTCTTCTCGTAGCTTTTCTAAATTATTCTCTATAGTTACAGCTCTCTCGTACGACTCACTCAACTTGTCGAGTAGCTTATTTACATATTCGCTTAGTGTTGAAGTTCTTATTGTTTCCTTTATTTCAACTAGTTTAGGTGTCTTTATTAGTGAGTCAAAATTATCCACTATATTCTGGAGCTTCCTTATTTTCTCTAGTTCGCTCATTATTTTCTTTTTATCTTCCTCAGGCAACTCAGCAACACGCTCGGTATGTACAGCACCGAGCTCCTGCAGCTCACTAAGTAGCTTATCTGCATAATCCTTAGGTGTTAGTATTCTTACATAAGCTAACCTCTCTGGTACAGTTACCAGCATTCCTCAGACACCAGTAACTGCCTTAATCACCTCTTTAATTATTTCGTCTTTTTTCTTGCTATAGTTCTCTTCAATAATTTTCTTCTTGCGCTGGTGCACCTTAATAGCTTTCTGAATTTTTTCTCTGAATTCATTAATTACTTTGTTTATTTCATCCTCGCTTAGTGGACTATCTATCTTCTTTTCCTTCCACTCCTTAGCCTCCCTAATGGCCTCCTCGATTATCTCCTTAGCCTTCTTTTCGGCCTCCTCAATAATCTTCCTAGCCTCAGCCTCTAAATCACTAAGTGACAAAGTCGTTCCCCTTAATCAGCTAAGCCTGATCTTATAAGTATTCTTTATCAGCCCTCACACGGTTCTTCATTAACTCAGCTCCGGAGTGCTCCTCATCACCTACCTAGTAAATATTTTTAGGTAAATTTAGTATTTTCTCTAGGATAGGGCCATGGGTGAAGAGTATGCTGTTGAGCTAGAGCATCCAAGTGCTAAGACGTTCGTAACGATTCTCGAAGCGCTGGGGAATATTGTTGATGAAGCATTATTTAGCTTTACGAAGGACGGCATGGCCGTTAAAGCTCTCGACCCAGCTAAGGTAGCGCTAATAGAGATAAAGATACCTCCAGAGGCTTTTCTTACGTTCAAGATTACTAAAGAGTTGTCTGTTGGTATGAACTTAAGCTCCCTGATTAAGTCTATTGCGAAGCCTAAGAAGACAGATAAGCTCACGTTTAAAGCTAACGAGCAGTTTTACGAGCTAACTATTGAGGGTGTGGCGGTCAAGAGGTATAAGTACAGATCAGTTGAGGTTTCAGCTACGGAGGTCCCCGAAGTCACTCTCGACTTCAAGGTGAGAGTGCTAGTTCTTGCTCAGGCATTTAAGGCAGCTGTCAAGGATCTAAAGGGTGTTGGCTCGATAACGTTCGTTGCTGAGGACGACCAGAACCTCTACCTTAGGGCAACTGAGGGCGGGGCTGAGGCGAAACTCTCGAAGATGGGTGGGTCAATACTTGAGATGGAGGTTAGTGAGCCGTCTAGATGCATATATGATGAGGACTACATTACCAAGATACTGAACTTAACGGGTATAGCAGAAAATCTCGAAATTAAATTCGGCAATGACTTACCTCTTAGACTATCATTTAATCTAGTCGATGGAGGAAGCGTTAATTATCTACTGGCTCCAAAGGCTTAAATAGAAATATTTTTATTGTAATTTCCCATATCTTTAATTGGGGGTTTAATTGAGCTTAGAACTCGATAGGGTCGATAAGGAGCTACTAAAAATACTGCAGGAGAATGCCGATTTAACCTACGCAGAACTAGGGAGAATGTTAGGTATAAGTCCATCAACAGTATACATGAGGGTCAAGAGGCTTAAGGAGAAAGGAATAATAAAGAGAATTGTTGCTGAAGTAAATTCGGAGATCCTGGGGTACAAGTTAAGGTCGCTAATTTTCTTAACAGTTGATGTTAAGAAGTATAACAAGGTTATTGAGGAGCTCTCTAAACTTCCGCAGGTTAAGGTTATTTACGATATAACTGGTGAATGGACCTTCGCGCTGGAGGTATTAGCTAAGGATCACATAGAGCTATCCGATCTCCTAGATAAGATAGGCAGTATAGATGGCGTTCAGCAGACGTCAACGGCTGTGGTACTGCGCGTTATCAAGGAGGACCGCAAGGTAATTCCTCTATGATCCCTGTGTATGCGCATGGCTTCTTTAATGTCTGTCGAGACGGGACAATAGTCCAGCACATAATATTTAATTACGTAGATCCGGGCAGAAGATACTCGCAGATAATTAAGGATCCTGAGAAACTAGAGAAGGAATTACAGGTAGTATCAAGTAACATGCAGAAGTTTTTGGATAGTGAGGAGGTACTAATTAATGGCGCTAGGGTGTATCCCAAGGTTATCGCTACTTGGATAGGCTTTAGTGGTTCAGAAGAGAGGCCCTACATAGAATTCTTAATAGTGTTTAAAGGTGAGTTCAGGGAAGGCATTAACACCTATGAGGATAGGTACGAACCTGATATAGCTGAATACGACTACTGCGTAACATGGGTTTTTCCTCAGGGCTCAAGAATAGTTGACGTTGATGTTGGTTTTGAGTACGAAATAATAGGAGGCAATGTACTTCGCTTCAATGTTCTTGAGGGCTCTGAAACTCCCGGTTATGAGAAGATTTCCTTTTACTTAGAGAATCCCTAAGCATTTTTCTATAGTACTGCAAGGGTGACCTAGTTCCGCAGTCACTAATGCATAAGCCTAAAGTACGCATTTTTTCGCAGCTATATACGTAGTACTTCTTCCTACTCCCTCTTATACCTGCGAGGTGCTCTATTTGGTACCTAGCTACGCGCTCATTAAAGTCCGGGCTATGCCTAAATATCTCAAGAACGCTATCCACATCAGCTCCTATATTAAGTAAAAACGTAGCTAGAGCAAAACGCTGGTGATGAGATAGGTGCTCACCCCTGAGAATGGCGTCATAGATTGACTTAATGCATGGAGGAAAAAAGGAACTATCGACTACTCCGCTAGGAAGCTCCTCCCCCTCCTCACGGCGTATGTATCCTCGCACATCCTTAACTACCTCTAGCACTTTATTTACTAGCGGTTGCAGTTTTGCCCTAACTTCAGCATCTATGCTTATTGCCTTAACTACATCACCAAGTATGTACCTCTTGACTGCCTCCTCCAAAAGCCTTGTGGCGTCCCGCTTATTGAGATACACGTATCCCTCCTTAACTAACCTATTAACTAACTTCCACTTAGGTTCGGTAAGCAGCTTCTCAGCCACTACCAGGTAGTGCGTTATAGGAACTCTGAATTGATAGCACTCAACAATAGTTTTACCTGTCCTAACGTCCTCGCCCACAATTACCGCATAACCGCACTTATTAGTGTTAGAGCCTAAGTACTCTAACCGCAGACTTAGTCTCCTGGCAAGTACCTCCAGCAGCTTATCTTGCTCAGACAGGAAGAAATTCCTAGAGCGCTTAGCTTCATAATCGACAAACTTACTCAGAGCCCATGAATCAGCAAGTGCGGTTAGAGTTAATGATAAGTAGAAGGAAAATACTTCCTCATCCTCCTTAGGGGATGGGACGTACCTTCTGCTGCGTAAGTAAGTATCTATTCTGTATATGGCTCTTTCGACATAGCTGGGAATTTCAGCTAATGCATCAATACCTACACCCACTCCAAAGAAATCCTTGGCGTAGTCTATTAAGTTAGCTAGGTAGGGATACTTAACATACACTGTTATCCTTTCAGTGCCATACCTCAAAGCTGCTCCATGTTCAACTCATGCGTAAGTAATCTAATAAGTAGTTAAGAACATCAAAGACCAAAGAAAGTGACCCCACCCGGAATACGTCCTTAAAAGCAGATTACTTATCTTGCTCTCAAGGGCGAGCTAGAGGTTTTATTCATTCCGTTCTGCCAGTAACTCGTGTAGGTCCTTCTTGGCTATTCTCTTTGCTATCTCATTAAGCGCCCTGAATACGTTCTCACTCACCAATATATCCCCATCATCAACAGCTATACCTATTCCCTCAAATGGCGTTAACGGCGGATCCGGCAAGTGAGGATCGGGCTTCTCCTTACCTACGTAAACCCACCTTAACTTTCTGCCTCGATTCTTTACTACTCTGTACCAGTACCTGCCAAAGTAAACATACTTTACCCTCCGGTCACCTACTTCTTTATGCACTACGTGAATAGGCTTAAGGTAGTAGCCACTTTCTTTTATCCTTGAATTGTATTCATATATCTTTATTCTGTATGGGGTGTACAGATCCATGATTATTCTATATCCACCCTTAATTCTTATTGTCTTCACGCGTTCCCACCTCCTAAAATTAACTATTTGCGTGGTTAAGGTATTTAAGCTGTGCATCTGTCGGGTACGTAGCGAAATCTCAACGACTTGAGCGCGCTGTAGACTCTTTCCTTAAACGTATCGATCTCGTTAGGAAAAATACCTTTCGACATAGCTATTTTCTTTACTTCCTCCTCTACTAAGTTATAGTTTTTGTATTTTTCATTGAGTTCACGCCAATTAATACCGGAGAGAGCCTTTGCAATGCGGTCATTATATGGTAGGATTCCCTTGAGCATTAGGAATGATATTACTGGATACCCAATGTAGCGCCTATGAATAGTGCCGTTGTCGGTGCTGCATGCTTCCTTAGATTTTAAGTCAACATAAACGATGTAAGAGCGTGAGCCATCCGAAGACTTAACTTCTGCTTTATTATCACTTACGACAGTTATTCTTCCATCAGCTACAGCAGCTGCTCCCTCCAGCACCTTTATTTTAGGCGGCATACGTAAAAACATAATGTATCCTACCTCTAGTTTATTTTTGTATAACTGCATATATACTATACTGCTAACATGGTTGGTGTTATCAGTAGATAAAAACTCTGCTTGAAGTTGCTTACTTAACCAAATTGCTCTACTCTTCCTTGCTTTTAATGTGTTCGGCGTATTCCTCTGGGCTCAATAACTTATCCTTAGGCAGCGAACCCGCCATTTCAATCTTTGCTATCCACCCGTCCCCGTATGGGTCTTTATTTATTAAGTCAGGATTATCGCGGAGGTTCTCATTCACCTCAACTAACTTACCGTCAACAGGGCTGTATACGTCCGCTATAGTCTTGACTGACTCAAGCACAGCTATAGACTCGCCTGCTTTTACCTCAGTCCCTGGTTCTGTTAATTCAACATTGACTATGTATCTGAGCTTTTTCTGCGCGTAATCTGTTATACCTATGGTTACTAAGTTATCTTCTACCTTAATCCACTCGTCTGTCTCCGTGTACAGAAGCCCGGCCTTGATTAGGTATTCACCTATTTTTGTTTTAACTTTGATATCTTGACTCATTCTTTACACCCTAG
>QMWS01000053.1 GCA_003661745.1 Thermoprotei archaeon
AATTTAGGAGGTTGACGCCAGGACTATACATAGTAACTGATGTATTAGCTAGGAAGGAGTTCGGCTTAGATGCAGCTACACTAGCTTGCGCTAATCCGTCAGCATTCATAAACATATTGATTAGGACGTTAAGAGGCGAGTATGCTGCCTTCTCTTTCTTAAGGATCCTACTACGACACTTACTACCACCGGATGAAGCAGATAAAATACTCCAGCAGTGTACAGCAGATAAGGTACCTGCACTACTAAAACTCTACTGCATAGAGTGCCGAGACGCATAAACCACACAATAACTTTAGTGCTCAAACAAAGCCTAACTCACATCCCTACTTGCTCCCAGACTTAAGCTGAGGAAGCCTCCAACCCGTAATAGGCGAATACATATCATAAGGCAAAGTAAAAGCTCTTCTATTAACCCTATCTAAAACAAAAACCTCCCAATCCTCAATAACACCTAAGTCACGTAAATTCTCAAGAAACAAGTTAAAATTACTTATCTCACCTTGAGGCAGCACTAAAGATCCCGTTACGCGACCTAAACAATCGACTCTACAGCCCACAAAGAACGGATGCGATGACAATACCTCATATATCGCTAATGACCACCCATTCTTAGGATGTATCGAAATAAATGAATAGACTGTGTTTGAGTAGTCCAGTGGAACATGTGAGGGAACTATATTAAATATTAATTCATGACCTATAATATCCCTTCTAAAATGTTTAAGTACTTTTTTGTAAGTGACATTAATCCCTAATTTTAACTTCCTCGCTATTTCTGTAGCATTTGCTGTAACTTCTTGAAATGAAGCGAAAGGATCTCTTTGAAGTTCTCTAATTATTAATAGGTCAATAGTGTCGAATTTAACATCATTAAGATTGTCCGGCAAATCCCACGCTACTGTTTTTCTCTCGCGCGATAATATCTCTTTAATTAAAACATTCCAATCAATAAATATAGTATAATTTTGAGAATCGACCCACTTCATTATTTTATGTTTATATGGTAAAAACCTTTTCACTAACCATATTTTGCTGGGCTCTCTTCCTACTCTATCTATAATCATCTCAGTGAAATATTTCCAAAGATGTCTGGGTGCTGAGAAGACCACAAATGTTCCAGGAGGCGATAAGGAAAGAGTATAGAAACGTATGTAGGGAATGTGAAGTAGTTTAAACGGTACATGCCGATCGAAGAAGAAAGCAATCTGATATAATCCTATTTTTGAGTAATTGACTAATACTGTATATGCTACTTTTAGCTTACGTAGTAACTCGAGTCTTTTCCACGCAACACTTATAGAGGTATTTAGTATTACCGCTAGATCAGTAATGCTGCCCCTCTTTAATAACTGGACTTTCTCGAGAACCTCAAGCAATTTATGATCCAACGCGCTCTTAAAGCTTAGAGCACTAAGTATAACTCTCGAGCCTCTCATAAACCTCAATTTTATATTCATAATGTAACGTATTAAAATCTCACCTTAATATTTTTCTTAAATTCCTAGATTCAAGTAGAAAAATTTCATTGAGCAATTTGTTCTTATAATTCATGGTGGAAAAATGAGCAAGATGTCGCTGAGGAAGGTGCTTATAAATCTGGTAAGCTATAAGGAAATAATCGTAGCCTCAAGTATTATCCTGGCTGGAGTAACATTCGTAATAACTGGTGATCCTTGGGATACTGACGGCGTTTGGCTATAAGCAAATTCCTAGTATTAGTCCGATTAATTTACTTTTTTACTAAAATTTTAGAACCGAAATCGAAGTAGAGTCAGAACTAGTTAAACACATAGTCGATAATGTAAGGATTTCATAATTTTTATATCTAAGGTTACTTGGTAATATCTTGGTCCTACTGATCTCACTGTTCTTGCGTGCTGTATTTGTGGTTGTGTTTTTAATTCTTTTAGTTTTGTTAGGTATTTGATTTTTGCTTGTTCTATTGCTTGTTCTTCTTTTTCTGCGCTTATGAAGTCGTATACGTGTATTATTCCTTCTTTTTTGAGTGCGTAGAGGGCCCTTGGTATGTACTTATACGCCAGCTCCGGTAGTGGCATTAGTATTCTGTCTGCTGTTTCCTTATACTTGAGTACTACTTCTCCTGCATCGCCTAGTACTGGCTCTACAACGTCCCCCACTTTGTTTAGCTTGACGTTTTCCTTCATTAGTTCGTAGGCGTGTGGGTTTATGTCTATTGATATTACCTTCTTCGGCTTTGCGTGCTTAGCTATTATTATCGAGAAGAGTCCTGCGCCTGCGAACATGTTTATTATGAATTCCCCGTCCTGCACCTGCTTAGCTATTCTGATGTGTTCGTAGTTGAGTGCTGGCGATATGTAGACCTTAGTTATGTCTATTTTGAAGATGCAGCCATGCTCCTTATACAGTGTTACGGACCTCGGTTCTCCTGCTAGGTGGACGTACTGCCTAATCCTGTAGGCTCCTTCAATAGGTGTTATAGCTGCCCACACCGACTTAACGTACTTAAGCCTCTTCAGGAGCTCCTGAGCTAGTACCCTGAGGACACCTATGTCTAGGTCCGGGGGCTTCCTGATGACCGCTATGTCACCGATTACCTCTATACGCCCCCATACCTTACTAGCTACACCTTCCCCAAATACCTCCCTAGCTACCTCCCTAAGTAGCTTCCCCCTACCCAACTCAGTCACTACCACGAGAATATTTATTTTCAGTAATTTGAGTATATCCACGGTGGTTAAATGCCTACACTACGTTCTGGCTTAGTTATCGCTGGTGCTTACGCTGACAAATTAAGGAGGACAGCGTTCGCGCAGCTAAAGAGCGCTATTAAGGACGGAGTCATAAAAGCTAATGAAGTTGCCTACTACGTAGCACAGCTAAATAAGGTACTCTACAGGATCTTCGTTGACGAGCTAAAAGTAGATAAGGGTGATGTAGTCAGGATAACTATTGACTATGACGTAAAACCTGGGGCTATTGAGTGGAAGTTTGATACACTAAAGATCGAAGTATTCAAGAGGGTCCCTGATGAAGAGGTCGAGAAGGTCGTTAAGAACGTTGTCGAGAAAGCAACAACTATTATGGAGGCGGCCGTCCAGTACACATTCGAGAAAATAGGTGAGACCGAGGACGGCGACTTACTATACATCATGAAGTTAGACGATAGGGAGGTTGGCGCATTTGAGGTAGTCCCGATAAATGAGGAAATGATCTACGTAAAGAAGGGTGCTGCACTCGAGCCTAATCCAATAATAGTTGAGAAGATAAAGATAATGACTGAAGGTAGGAGTGTTGATGAAGCTCTCAAGGAGAATATTGAGGAGTTCACGAGAAATGCTAGATACGTTAGTAGAGAGGAGGCTGAGCGCATTATAGATTACATTAAGAAGAGGGCTGTAGGTATAACAGAGAAGGCAGCTGAAGCAAAGGAAGCTGAGGAGTAGGTTAGCTTATCTAACCCCCTCCTAAAGCGTAGTACTTTTTAATTACCGGCTCGAGCCTGCTTACTGCCTTCTTAATTAGGTCTGCTCCAACATTCAGGGTCTCGCCAGCATCAACGACCACATCATCATTAATGATTAATGACTCTACTCTCAAATCACCCTCCACAACAGCCTTAACTATTGAGTTAATGTTGGATGGTATAGGCCATCCAGGGGGCTCCGACATATTGAACATCACTATATTCGCTCTAGAACCTACATCAACAGCACCTAAGTTATCGAAGCCTATTAACGATGCATTAATCAGTGTAGACGATACAAGTACGTCCAGCGGATGCTTACCTGTACGCCATGTAACCTCCCTAACAACATCAAGCATGCTGTAGGAAGACCTAACACCTATTCCTAAGCCCTCATCGGGAGCCCACCTACTTAGTTCATCACCAAACCTAACGACGCCTACACCCCCACCTTCAGCAGGATTTATACACACTACGTTACTATACTTGAGTACCTTGGTAGATGAGGGCTTCAGTACGAATACCTTAATACCTAGCTCCCTAGCTAGCGAGTATACTCTCTCGTTATCCTCACGACACGTAAGTATTGCTGCCTTAATACCCTCTACCTTACCGTGCCACCTATTAATGAGTAGATTCAGTTCATTCTCAGGGTTAAAGTCCTTTATGCCACAGTCAAACGGAACTGCTAGGGTTGCGTAAATGCCTACGTCACTAGCAGCTCTAGCTACATTATCTAAGTAAATGTCAGCAACCATAACTGAGGAAACACCTCTAGTAACTAGCTCAACGAACGTCAGCGCTGCTAAGTAATATACATCTGTCCTAGTAAGTATTGAGAGGTAGTCTCCTACATCACTCCACGATATACCCCCTAACCTATACCTGAGTGGATACAGGGTAACTGACGTTATGGCCGAGGAAAGCCCCGGCATCACCAGCCTGCCGCTACCGTTAATTAATAGCTCAGGGTACTGGAGATCCTCGGGCGGCTCGCCCTTACCTACGCCAGCTACCGTGCCGTCCTTAATGAAGACATAGCCCTTATCTATCAGTAGGTCATGCCTATTTGAGAGAGTGAATATTGTCGCATCCTTAATTAGTATCTTGACCATGTTTCGCCTCCTTCACTTCATCACCAACTAGACTGAAATACTTAACTATATCTCGTGGCCACCAGCCCTCCTCATTATGTACTCTTTAATAATCTTCATTGATAGCCCCTTAACGCCGTTCTTCTCCTTTATGGAGTCCCACTCGCTGAGTATTCTTGCTCCCTCATTAGCTACCTTAATTGCCTCATCAACTCCTATGTTAGGAATGAACTCGTTTGTTACTCTATTAGCTATTACAGCAGACACCGTGCCCGCTCTAACGCCGTATATGTTCGCTAGCGTGAAGAGCGTAGCTGACTCCATCTCGAAGTTAATCACGTTAATTGCCTGTAGCTTCTTGTCGATACCTGCCCACTTCTCAGGTAGGTAATTCCTGAAGCCTGTCCTCCCCTGACCTACGTAGAAGCTATCGCTACTCGCTGTTATCCCTACGTGATACTTGACGCCTAACTCCTCAGCTGCCTCAATTAATGCTAGAGTAACCTCTAGATCTGCTACCGCGGGGTACTCAACATCTACGTATGTCTTGCTCGTCCCATCGTACCTGACAGCGGCAGTACTTATTACTACATCACCTAGCCCTATGTACTCTTGGAGAGCTCCGGTAGTACCTACGCGTATGAATGTATCCACACCAACACGCAGCAGCTCCTCAATAGCTATAGCTGCAGCTGGCCCGCCTATACCTGTCGAGGTAGCAGCTATCTCCACACCCCGATACTTACCTACGTAGGTAATGTACTCCCTGTGCTTAGCTACCTCCCTATACTCATCCCAGTACCTAGCTATTAGCGCGACCCTTCCTGGATCGCCAGGCAGAAGCACATATCTAGGCACATCGCCGGGCTTCAGCAATATGTGGTACTGCCTGCCGTACTCATCTTCAGGAAGAGAAGCTGACTTTAACCTCTTCAAGAAATAAACCACCAGAATAATAACATATTCTCAGATAAAGTAGGTTGTGTTTAAGATACCAGGAGTTTAGGAAGAAATGTCAATGAATTAGTTTAGGTGAGCGCTCACCATACCCATAGATGCGCCATTCCCCTCTACTGCTTTCCTGACGTAAGCTTCTTTAGCCTCCTGTAGACTGTGGAGGGTGAGAGGCCTACTTCCTTAGCTATTTTCTTAATACTTAATCCCTTCTTTCTTAACTCAAGTATCTTAGCATCAACGGAATTAATTTTCTC
>QMWS01000054.1 GCA_003661745.1 Thermoprotei archaeon
AAAGTAGACGTAATAGTTATGGGTGGTACATTCACAGCTCTGCCGTGGAGCTACAAACTGTGGTTTGTTACAAGCGTGTTTGAGGCCTTCAATAGGTTTCCTGAACCAAAGCCTAAGATCCTTCCATCACTTGAGGAAGCTCACGCAAGAAATGAGACAGCTAAAATCAGGGTTGTCGGCCTAACTTTTGAGACAAGACCCGACTGGGCTAGGGAGAAACATGCCGATGAAATGCTCTACCTGGGCGGCACACGAGTTGAAGTAGGTGTTCAGAGTATATATGATGACGTATTAAGGAAAATTGAGAGAGGACATGCTGTTAGAGACACGATAGAGGCTACACGAATACTTAAGGACTCGGGCTTTAAGATAGTATATCACATAATGCCAGGTCTACCTGGGTCTGACCTTGACAGAGACTTGGAGATGATTAAGGAGTTATTTAGTAATCCGGATTTCATGCCTGACATGCTGAAGATCTACCCAACACTGGTAATTAAGGGAACAAAGCTCTATGAGTGGTGGAGGAGAGGCGAGTACAGAGCCTTATGTGAGGATGAGGTAATTGAGCTTATTTCTGAGATGTACAGGTACATACCTAAGTGGGTACGTATAATGAGAATTCAGCGAGATGTTCCTGCCCAATACATTGAGGCGGGCCCTAAGAAAGGCAACCTAAGAGAGTATGTTGAGCGCAAAGCACTTGAGAAGGGAATAAGAGTTAGGGAGATACGCTATAGGGAAGTCGGCAGGGCGCTATATAAAAGAGGCGTAACCCCTAAGAAAATAGTAATAACTAAGGAGTATTACGAAGCAAGTGGTGGGATAGAGGTGTTCATAGCTGCTGAGGACCCCGTAAACGATATTCTTGTCGGCTTGCTTAGGCTGAGGATACCATCGGAAAAAGCGCACAGGCCTGAGGTCGATGCCCGAACAGCTATCGTAAGAGAACTCCACGTGTATGGACCTCAGGTACCAGTTGGTCACAGTGATCCTCTGGGATGGCAACACAGAGGGTGGGGCCGTAGGCTTCTAGAAACGGCTGAGGAAGTGGCGAGATACGAATTCTCAGCAAAGAAAATACTAGTGCTCTCTGGTGTAGGCGTTCGAGAGTACTACAGAAAGTTAGGCTATCACAGACCTCCTGACTCACCATACATGACCAAGTTCTTAGCGTGATATTAGCTTCTTGTAGAACACTTATGTGCAATCACTTAATAGCTATAATTAAGTTATTTTGAGAAGACCTGGCTTTTCTTGACCTAGAATACATGCTGCATAACAGCGCCCTAGGCCTTATATATTTTACCACCAAATTTCTTAGTTCGGTGAGCGTATATAGGTAGTACGTCCTTAAGTAGGTCACACCTTTCCTTCTCCATGGCACTAAGATCTTTCTAGGAAAAATACGTGGGTTTACTATCTTTAATAAGTAATTCCTAATTAGATGAACCAGAAACCTTACCTGCCATGGCGACCACGTAGTTATCAGTATTAGCCCCAACTCACGAACAACCCTAGCTACTTCACTTAACACTCTTCCTATCTCCTTCGGGCTAATGTGGTGGAGTACTGCGATCAATAATATCGAGTCAAGGGATTTACTTCTAAATGGCAAGTATCGTATATCGCCTGCTATAAAGTCTACTAGTAGCTTACCGCCGTACTTCCTCAAGCCAATCTCAAGCATCCTTAGTGATATATCGAGGCATACTGCGTACTCCGCACTACCCCTACCCGCAACTTCAGCTCCATTAACACACGGCCCAGACCCTAGGTCTGAGATCCTCCTACCCCTGATTAGCTTAACTACCGGCCATGCCCTAGCCCGCCAGTGCACGTATCCTTCAGCAATTTCATCATAAACTTCAGCCACATCATCCCTAGCACAACGCGTTAGTCTCATCCACACAGCACCACTCTAATAATATTACACTTGATTGTCCAATTAACTTAACTAACACTGATTAGGGAAATACTCGTTGAGACGCATACCTCCAGTGAGTTTTCCGATACACTTAATTCTTAGTTAGACGATGTATTAATGTGTAGCGCGCTTTCAGGTGCCAATGTAATGAAGTACGTTACCCCAATAATATACATTCACATAAGTAACATGCTCAGTAGGGAGTTTAATGCCAAGTCAGTTCTAATCACCTCAGTAAAGTTTTGCCAGAAAACCAAGGGCGAAGGGAGGCACTATTGCTTCAGGGCTCTCATAGATTTAACTGATGGTAAGTCGGCTGTTGTTGAGGGTATTTATTCATCCAGCATTCGTGACGATAACGATCCAAGGAAGGTAATAAAGCCGCCTTCTCTAACTATTCTGAGAGTAGTAATGTAGTAATTAGGGGGAGATAAGAGGAGTGACCTGTGACTTGGTGCGGGGGGTGGGATTTGAACCCACGCAGGCCTACGCCAGCGGGGCCTAAGCCCGCCCCCTTTGACCTAGCTCGGGCACCCCCGCCCAAAATGAATCAGCAAAAAACACCTAATAAGCCTTACATTGAGGGTGTCAGCCGTGACTAAAGGGGCTAGAATATTCCACACGCTGGCCTCACCCAGCGAAGTAGTTAGCATTCTAAGTAAGTATGTTGACCTGAGCCCTTTAGGGGTTGAGGCGGTGGATATAACTCGGTCTGTAGGCCGTGTTCTAGCTGAGGATGTTATCGCTCCTTATGATACACCACCTTTTGATAGATCGGAAGTTGATGGATATGCAGTCTTATCCTGCGACACCTTCGGTGCTGATGAAGATAATCCTATTAAGCTCCGTCTAGTAGGGAGCATCAAAATAGGTGAGGCACCTACACTTGAGGTACGATCTGGCGAATGCGCAGAAATAGATACAGGTGCAATTATCCCTAGGGGTGCTGACGCCGTAGTCATGATTGAGTATACAAAGAATTTAGGTAATAATGGAGTACTCATTTACCGTTCGGTAAGCCCAGGCGAGAATATCGCTTTTGCGGGCACTGATATCGCTAAGGGTGAAGTACTTCTGAGGAAAGGAACGCTAATTACTCCTAAGGAGGTGTCGGTACTGGCAGCCGTAGGAATAAATGAGGTAAAAGTTTACAAAAGGGTTAGGGTGGGTGTCCTATCTATAGGTAGCGAATTAGTAAATCCCGGCTCTAGACTCGAGTTGGGCAAGATATTTGATGTAAATCAGTACCTAGTAGCGACTACATTAAAGGAGCTAGGTGCCATAGTCAACTCCTATGGAATAATACCTGATGACGAGCTTGCAATAAAGAATGCCCTCAATAAGGCATTGAGCGAAAATGACCTAGTAATTACGTCGGGAGGTACATCAGCTGGTATTGGAGACATAACTTATAGGGCAGTTAACGCCTTGGGAAAGCCCGGTATAGTGATTCATGGACTTAAGATAAAGCCCGGAAAACCAGCGTTTTTCGCTGTGGTGGATGGTAAGCTAATTGTTGGTTTGCCTGGCTTTCCCTTATCTGCTGCCGTAGTATTTCACTACGTAGTTAAGCCCATAATACTGAGGATTATGGGTCTTAGGGATATTGAGCCACCTCACATAGAGGCTGAATTAAGTACTAAGATTGTAGGATCTAAGGGGAAAACAACGCTAATTCCTGTAGTACTTTCTAAGAGAGGTAGCTCTACATACGCGTGCCCCATCTTTACGCGTTCGGGATCAATACGCACGCTTCTTATCGCTGACGGTTTTGTCGAGATACCTGAGGGTACTGAGGTCCTGGAAGCACGAACACGCGTTAGGGTTCTCCTCCTCTCAGAAGCTGTGAGAATACCTGAGCTAATAGTTATGGGAAGTCACGATTATGTGCTCGAAAGAATCATTCTGTCGGTGTGTCACGGCAAGAACGTTAAGATTGTTAATGTAGGCTCACTTAACGGCATCTTAGCCGTAGCTGAGGGTAGAGCAGATATTGCTGGCACACACCTTCTAGATCCTGAATCCTCAGAGTATAATTTACCATATATTAGGCGCCTGGGCTTAGAAGGTAGAGTTGCTCTTGTGAGAGGATATGTTAGGGAGGTGGGTCTCATTATTGCTAAGGGAAACCCTAAGGGGATTGAAGGAATTAGAGATCTCTTACGTAGTGACGTGGTAATGGTCAACCGGAATAAGGGCTCTGGAACTAGAACTCTCCTCGACGTAAAGCTGAGGGATATGGCGAGAGAGCTCAACATAGGGTTTAGCGAATTAATCAGAAAAATACGTGGCTATAGCTATGAGGTGCAGTCCCACACGGCTGTCGCTGCCGCTGTAGCGCAGGGACGTGCTGATGTAGGCTTAGGTATAAGGTACGCTGCCGAACTCTACAACCTGGACTTCATAAAATTAGGCGACGAATTATTCGATATTGTCATTAATAAGGAGAGCATGAACAGCGATTGTGTGAATAAACTGCTTCAGTATCTAAGAAGTAGCGAATTCAAGAAGTTACTTAATGAATTCAAGGGCTATAGCACACATAAAGATACAGGAAAAATAATTAGTCCCTAGGCAGCTTGAGCATCTACATAAAAGCTTATAATAAGCATTAATATTTTCTCATTTCGGGCCGGTAGCTCAGCCCGGAAGAGCGCCGCCCTCGCATAGACCGCATATTTGCGGTCTAGAGAGCGGCGGAGGTCCCGGGTTCAAATCCCGGCCGGTCCACCAACCCAACTAACCTTAAACAGGGGTCGGCTCAGGAACTTTCTTAAGCTGCTCTAGCACGTACTTCCTTATTTCATGGACTGTAGGTAGCTTTCTCACTAACTTTCCATTATCTAACCATTTCACAAGCACATTCTCGGAGCACTTACTCGGCTCCTCATTCCAAGGCACAATCTCATAATCAAGGACATCACATCTATAAACTTTCTTGGCTCCGGGCAGCTTGCCGCGTTTAGAGATAGGTATCCACTCGCCATCCTTCATTACCTCTACGATATCCATGCTCATGTCAACGTGTGGTGGGTGAGTTATTACTGTGCCTACACCAAACATGTCAGCTACATCCCTTAATTCAACAATAGATTTCTCACTAACACCACCACTAACAACTATTTTTACATCCTCACGTCCATGAAGTTTCAGAACCCACTTAACCTCCTCAATTAATCTCCTGAAGTTGCCCCGCCTTGATCTGGGTGTGTCAAACCTTATACCGTAGAGTCTCTTCCCTAATGCCTTAACCGCCTCCATCGCCTCAACTCTCTCGTCATTAAATGTATCTATTAGCGCAATCCTAGGTACTTCAGGCTCAATGACCTCATCAAACGCCTTCCACGCACTAGCACCATCACCAAAGATAATTATTAGCGCGTGGGGCATGGTACCTGAGGGCTTCACGCCAATGAACTCCTCGCTAATAACACCTGAAACCGCATCGACACCGCCTATGTATGCTGATCTATCAAGCATTGGGGCTATAGCAGGGTGCGCACTCCTTAAGCCGAAATAAAGGATTACTTTATCCATAGCTAGCCTCTTAATTCGCGCTGCCCTAGTCGCAACTGAGGTAGCATGCCTTAGGATACCAAGCAGTGCTGTCTCTAGCTCGCAGATATCATAGTACCTACCCTCGATAAGCATTACAGGAAAATAACCTTTAATTAGCGTACCCTCAGGCAATGAGTAGACCGTTATTGGCCTCTGCGAGAGTAACTTAAGTGCCTCCTCTAAACCTGCATAAAC
>QMWS01000055.1 GCA_003661745.1 Thermoprotei archaeon
CCGGCGGCGGCCCCATTATCTCCACTTAAGGTAAAACCTTAAGTTACTCCAACTATCAGTTTTATGGGTGCCGAGTGATGGCGTTGAGGAAGTATCAGCAGTATAAGGAGGCTGCATTACGCGCGGGTATTAAGATACTTGATATCTACAGGGGGAAGGAGGGTGAGGTAGTGAGGTTTATGTTTAGAGGTAAGGTATATGTTGCTGATATTAAGGGCTTTAGGGAGGGTATGAAGCCGGAGGAATTCGTTAGCCTGCTTAAGAAAGCTGTGTAGGAGGTTAATACTGAGATTACTACGGGGTAATGCCTTCTAGGGTAAATGCGTACTGAATTAGAGTTTCTATTTTCTTTCTCAGTTCCTGTAGATGGACCGGGTAGAGGTACAGCGGTAATTCGTACTTACTTAGGCCAAGTACCCTAGCTATTAACTTAGCGGCTACCTCATCCTTGACGACGAGAGTTGTTTCTTTTAGGTCTGTCCTAACCTCCAGGATTATGGGGAGGTATAGCTTACCTGCTAACTCGTCACCGAGTAACTCATATGCTAGTTTGAGCTCGGACTTCCTAAACATGTGTATGCCGCCATCCCTTGTAATCACGTGTGGGTATTCCTCACGCAGTAGCTCAGCAAGTAATTTCCTCTTCAAGGGTAAGGACCTATTAACTACCTTAAGCTCCTCCCTGAGGTAGGCCTCAATAATGTCCCTATTAGTTAGGATGTTAACCACCTTGTGATCTCCTGGTAAGGAGCTCTTTAACTTTCTTCAACCTCATCTTATCTTCTCTCTCCCTCTCCTCGAACTTCATCTCAAGGAACTTTATGGTGTTCTCCATACGGGGTATTAAGATGTTCTCGAGAGCATTGACTCTCCTCCTAATTCGAGCTACTTCAGCACCTAACTTAACTATTGATATCTCCATCTCAGCTAATCTGGAAATATCCTCAATTACCGCATCATAACACTTACCTACTTCATGTAGCGTTAGCGGGTATGCAGAGTAATCTATAGTGGCTTCCTTCCTCTCTAGCTCAACGAGAGGTACTCTAACACCTGCAACAACTCTAGAGCCAACTATTGCAGTAACGCTCGAGTACCGCGTGTTAGCATACACCTCAACAACCTGCGGCGTACTTATCGATAGCGCATCAAGCAGTAGTCCCTCACACTTAACCAGTTCGCTATGTACCTTAGTTCTTAATTCTAGTGAGCGCCTTATGAGGGATATGAGTTCTTGGGTGAGAATGATTAGCCTATCCTTAAGCACTCTATGCAGTCTCCTAGCTACCTTAATTCTCCTCTTGAGCTTAATCAGCTCTATCTTAGTAGGCCTAGTAATCCTTAGTATTTGCTGGAATTGCGACATTAGCTAGTCGACCCCTTACCGCGGTACTTCGGGTGGTACTTCTTTATATTCTCAACGCTAATTAACTTCAGGTCTTCCTCAGGCAGTGTTGCGAGTAGATCCCAGCCTATATCTAGGGTTTCCTCGATAGTTCTTCTCTCGTACTCTCCTTGATTAATGAACTTCCTCTCGAATAGGTCAGCAAACTCTAGGTACTTCTTGTCGTGCTCGCTAAGAGACTCTACTCCTATGATAGCGGATAGCTCCCTTAGGTACTGACCCTCTGTGTAGGCAGCGATTAACTGCATGAAGACCTGATAATGGTCCTCTCTAGTCTTACCTGGCCCTACGCCGTCTTTCATTAATCTCGAGAGTGAGAGCAGTACATCTACTGGCGGGTAGATACCTCTCCTGTCTAGGTCTCTAGATAGTACAATCTGGCCCTCGGTAATGTAGCCTGTGAGGTCAGGTATTGGGTGGGTTATGTCGTCGTTGGGCATTGTTAGTATAGGCATCTGGGTTATCGAGCCTTTCATTCCTTTAATTCTGCCAGCTCTCTCGTAAATTGTCGCTAGGTCTGTGTACATGTATCCTGGATATCCTCGCCTACCAGGCACTTCCTCTCTCGCAGCACTCAGTTCCCTTAGTGCTTCACAGTAGTTTGTCATGTCCGTCATAACTACTAGGACGTGCATACCGTGCTTCCACGCCAGGAATTCAGCTGCGGTTAGGGCTACTCTAGGAACGGCTATTCTCTCTATTACTGGTGAGGCAGCCGTATTAATGAACGCAACAACGTTCTCTATGTTACCTGCCTGCTTAAGGTTTTCTATGAAGAAGTACGCCTCCTCGTAAGTGACGCCTATAGCAGCAAATACGACAGCGAATCTTTCTTCCTTACCCCTAACCCTCGCCTGTCTAACGATTTGGGCAGCTATTCTATTATGTGGTAGGCCAGCTCCACTGAAGATGGGGAGCTTCTGACCTCTAACGACGGAGAGGAGCCCGTCTATAGCTGAGATACCTGTCTCTATAAACTCTGTTGGAGGCTCTCTACTTGCTGGATTTATTGGTGCACTGTTGATGTCTAGCCAGTCTTCAGGGACTATGGGCGGCCCCCTATCAATGGGCCTCCCTAAGCCGTCAAATATCCTCCCAAGCATATCAAGCGATACAGGGATCTTGAGAGTCTCGCCCTTAAACCTAATTTTAGCTTTCTTGATGTTGACCTCACTCACGCCTCCGAATACCTGGAGTACGGCGAAGTCCTTAGATACGTCTATTACCTGACCTAGCCTTACCTCACCTGTCTCCAGCGTAATTTCAACAACCTCATTATACTTTATCCCTGGGACAGTCTCAACAAAGAGTAGTGAACCCCTAGCACTGAGGGCTCTCCTTACCTCCTTAACGTAGAGCTCGCTCATCCTAACCGCCCTTTACTAATGATTCAATAGATGACTTAATCTCATTAATTAACCCATTATACACCTTCCCGAACTCCTCGGG
Source organism: Thermoprotei archaeon (assembly GCA_003661745.1). Lineage (GTDB taxonomy): Archaea > Thermoproteota > Thermoprotei_A > Sulfolobales > NBVN01 > B83-G16. The sequence goes on from QMWS01000055.1 coordinate 2,855, forward strand.
AGGCACTTCCTTCATTCTAGCAATCTTAACCTTAACTGGTAGCGCTCTTATCTTATCAAGTGGTACACCACTTAAGAGTGCCTTAGAGGAGTGGTCGTAGAACTTCATTATTACATCAAGCATTAGTACAGTCTTCTCAGGTGGGCAGTAGCTGTCTATTGGATGGAATGCGTTCTGCTGGAGGAAGTCCTCTCTAATCATCTTAGCTACATCTAAGAGTAATTTGTCCGCCTCAGGTAGCGCGTCAGGGCCAACTAACCTAACTATCTCCATTAGCTCAGACTCCCTCTGTAGTATGCTTAGTGCACGGTCCCTAAGCTCCCTCCACTGCGGGAACTTCTTTCTCCATGATCTCTCAATAGTTTCTACATAGCGCGAGTAACTGAGTAGCCAGCTGACGGCGGGGAAGTGCCTTCTGTTAGCTAGGCTCACGTCAAGGGCTATTAAGGTGCCTATGTACCTTAACGTGTTCTGCGTTACTGGCTCGCTAAAGTCGGCGCCTGGAGGCGATACAGCGCCAATAATTGTAAGTGACCCTGCTCTCTTAGGTCTGCCTAAGCAGTCTACTCTTCCTGACCTCTCGTAGAATTCAGCTAGTCTAGAACCTAGGTATGCTGGGAATCCTTCCTCGCCAGGCATCTCCTCTAGCCTGGCGCTTATCTCTCTCATTGCTTCAGCCCAGCGTGAGGTTGAGTCAGCGACCATCAGAACATCGTAGCCCATATCCCTAAAGTACTCGCCGATTGTGACGCCTAAGAAGACGCTGGTCTCTCTTGCTGCTACAGGCATGTTTGATGTATTAGCTACGAAGACTGCCTTCTCAGCCAAGGGCCTCCCTGATGCCGGATCCTTAAGCTTTAAGAAGCTGTGGAGAGCGTCAGCCATCTCATTCCCTCTCTCACCGCAGCCCACGTATATGTTTAGTCTAGTTCTTGCCCACTTAGTAAGTGTCTGGAGCAGCACGGTCTTTCCGCTACCGAAGCCTCCAGGAACAGCTGCTTTACCGCCTCGCGCTATAGGGAACATCATATCAATGACCCTCTGCCCTGTAATTAGTGGCTCAGTAGGCTCGAGACGCCTCGTGTAAGGTCTTGGCTTCCTGACAGGCCACTTCTGAAGCATTGTTAACTCGATCTTCCTTCCTTCAGACTCAATTACAGCGATAGTATCCTCGATCGTGTAGTCGCCGTCATTTACAAGTTCCTTCAGCTCGCCGTGCATGCCTGGAGGGATCATTATTAGGTGATCTATTAGTGGAGTCTCCTTAACTACGCCAAGTACGTCGCCAGGCCCTACCTTATCACCTACTTTCAGGTCCCTATTCCTCGTAAAAGGCCACTTAACATCTCTGGGCAGAGCCGGCAGTTTTACACCCCTCTTAACGAAGGGGCCTATTAGCTCGCCTATAACAGAAAGGGGTCTCTGAAGGCCGTCATACACCTTACCGACTATGCCGGGTCCCAGCTCAGCGGAAAGGAGCGAGCCCGAACCCTCAACGGGCTCACCTACCCTGAGCCCGGAGGTGTCCTCATATACCTGGATGAACGCATCCTCACCCTGTAGACCTATGATTTCGCCTATAAGCCTTTCCTCACCAACATACACTACTTCGTAGACCATAGACCCTCTCATACCTTCTGCGACGACTAGAGGGCCTGAAACTCTTTTTATTTTACCTACCACCATGCCTTACGTCACCTCAACTCGAGTGAAATACCTAAATAACGTCTGATTAAGGATGAATAGTACTCCTTAACGTCCATTTTAGACGCGGTCTTAATATCAGGCACATAAATAACTAGTGGGTGTGTAAGGGCTCTTCTAATCTTATCAACTATACTCTTTAGCGCGTCGTGAACAATGACTAAGTTAATATCCGGGTCGTTGTAAATAGAATTAAAGATTTGTGCAAGTTCATTCTTTAATACACCTTCAGGAGCTGAGACATCAACTACAAAGTACTTCTTCGCACCAGCAACCCTAAAGCCCAACACGAAGGTTTCGTCGCCAACAACAGCTATTGTCCCCTTACTAACTCTTAGTGATGTACCCATATACCTCCCACCACCTACCTAGTCTCTCAAGGATATATTCTTTATCAAAGCCCTGAGTGAATAAGTAAGTTATGAAGGAAACAAGGAATGATTCCCACTCCTTTATTAACAAGTAATTGAGTACAACATCGTAAGAAAGCGGAGAGAACATGAGCTCATTTATGCAGTACATGTACCTAATTACGTTAAACATTATGTCTAGCTCCTGCACGGACTCTTGAGTAGCAATTATAGCGTTGCTTATTACTGCTGGTACCTTACGTAAGACGCTCGAGACGTCTTCCTTACTAATAATTGCCCTCCTAACATCTCTCTCCAACCTTGAAGACAGTTGAATAATCCTCAAACATGCTGCAAGCTTTAGACTGGGATGAAGCTTTCTACTAATTTCACTTAACTTGCGCCAGTACCTCTCATACACCATTTTCTCTACGGTACTTACGTCTAACTCACTTAAGCCTAAATTACTGAACTTAGAGAGGACATCGATGAATATTCGTGCGTATGGACTGCGTACATCCTTTAACACGTTAATTAAGTCACTAACGCTATGTGCATAACTGATTCTGTTGAGCACTTCTGATTTGAGGAAGTAATAGTGTTTCTTATCAATAGAGTCCCATTCCCTTAGCGCATTCACGAGCTCAACTATCCCAAATCTACTCAGGTACATCTCTATAAACTGCCTTAACCTTCGACTAGGATGTGCTAAGCTAATTATCCTCTTAAGC
>QMWS01000056.1 GCA_003661745.1 Thermoprotei archaeon
TACTAGAGGAAATACTCGGCGAAAAAAGAGGAAAGTACAAGTACTGGGAGATAACCTATCCGGTCTTCAATCCCTTAAAGGCATTAAGAAGAATGAAGGTAAAAGTACGATTTTAAGAGCAGGACATTCTTTCCTGAACCTAATCAACGCTTCAGTAGTGAGTTTGTTACAGAGCTGCTAAACAAACCGTTCTCAACTGTTTTAACTAAGTTCATTCGGTGCTAGCCTAACTCGAGTGCGTTTCCAATGTGAATAGTAACGCAACACATTGATTTCTGATATGCCCTTTTGGATGAGGATTTTCCCATATGCCCTTTTGCTAGGGTGAGATTTCCTAACCTATTTCTTAGCTAAGAAATTTCTTAGTTAAGAACTAGTTTATTTCTTAGAATATAAGTAACATAGAAGAGAGAAGGAAGCAGAAGTTCTTAGCGACAAATTTCTTAGCAGAAGCCTTTCTTAGTTATCATACATTCATTATGGTATTTATCTTTGCAGGTTCTTTTGTCGGCCTTTTGTTCTGTTATTTGAAATACGTCTTCATTTTTGTGATTCTGTAAACCACTTGAACAGTAGCCACTGCTATAAGCAATATTGCAGTAACAACTACTGATTCCAGGGTAACAATTAAGAGAAACAGTGTATATATCACTGCCACAAAAAAGTAATTTATACTTTCACGATTACTAAGCTCTTGGACTGTCTTATCTGGGGCACCACCCTTTTTATACTCATAAGTTCTAATCATATCCCAAACCATGTAAAGATAAAATATAAGGAATACAAAGAGCATAAAGTTCGTTGGGTTGCATAAAGTTAGCGATAGACCTACATATACGGACACTATTATTACGTCTAGGATAAATCTTATAATACCCCAAAGATTGAGTAAGTATCTCCAGCGCTTAATCGACATAGTGTAGTGTATGAAGCTAGGTGCGATTATAAGATATGTTGTTATAATTGCGAACCATGTGAATGCGTATTCTTCTAAGCTTCTAAAAGAATGGCTCGTCAGAGTATTCACTACTTCTATTGACGTATAGCTTATGATAACTGAGTAATATATCGTCATAAAATGAAGAAAAGACCTCGGTAGAGTCCTAAGCTTTCTTCCTTTGCTGGAACCTACGGACAATTCCAATCCCTAAAGCAATGGCTGACCCAGCAAAAGGTATCGAGTACGGTAAGCCATAGTTTAGATAAGCTATGATAGCACATGCTACGGCTATTATCAACGTGTATGCAGCCAATGCACTTGGAGTAATAATATTAAGCCATGACATAGTGAATCACCTAAATCCCCACTTTAAATAATCCCATTATATTATGTTTAAATCAACTTAATAAAAATGACTAATGCTTAGCATGTCTGATTATTATTATATCACGCACTGCTTCATCTGGGGATTATCTTTTAATGCTTAGCCAAGTTTGTCATGCAGCCTCAATCTCTGATTCTTGGACGTACTTAGCTATGGTAGCTACGTTCTTGTGGTGAATTGCTTCTTTTAACCATTTGCTGTATCTTGGGTAAAACTTCTTTGCTTGCTGGTAGAACCATAGGTAGTTCTTGATTGTCTTCTGTGGCTTGTGGCCTAGGATGTAGTCAGCTACGGACTCTGGGCAGCCCAGCTCTATTAGCTTGTTCTCTGCTAGCTTCCTCAGGTACTTGGGGTTTGCCTTACCGTACCTGTCGATGTACTTCGAGAAGTTGCTCACGTCTATTTCCCTGCCTGCGTGCTCTCTAATCAGCTCTACGGCCCTCTTATCTAGCCACGCATAGAAGGACAGCTTAGGTCCTCGCTTCCACAGTAGCTCGTAGGCGTAGGCATTATCACCTACCTCCCTCAGCAGCTCAGGCCTGAATTCCCTAATCACCTTAGCTGCTTCAGTGACCCTAAGCCCTGAAGCTAGAATCACATAGTACAGAGCGTAGTACTCTAGCCTGCCTCGAGACCTGAGGACCTCAAGCGTCTCAGCAACTTCCTTAACCTCAATTACTTTAGCATCCTCACCCGAGGGCTTCTTAGGTACTGCCTTCCTCAAGCGCCTAATGTAGTCACTCGGGTACCCTAAGACGTCCTCGAGGAAGGTGAGCAAGTTCCTGAACGCCTCATTAAACTTCTTGGTGTTTCCTTCCCTGCGGAAGACCTCAACAACATCCATTGGTGACTTAATGACGTATTTGCTTAAGTGTCTGTCGAGAGCGCTGACGTAGTCCCTTACCTGCTTCTCAGAAACACCCTTAGATTCCTTCCACTTAATGTAGTCAGCCCTCAGCTCAGGCCAGTAGATTCTAGGACCTTGAGCTTTTCCGAAAATCAGCCTATTATCAAGGACACCATGACTGGGGAAACGATTGCCGTAACTCAAGGCAGGACTCTCGGATGGATAAGGCTGAGGCCCCGCTGGCGTAGGCCTGCGTGGGTTCAAATCCCACCCCCCGCACCAGTACCTGCAACTTAACGCACTGACACAGTATTCAGCTGCTTTCTCAGGTTGCCCGATATTGGTAGTATTAACATTGCTGTGTACGGTCCTTTATATACAAATAAGTGTACAGATGCCTTGATCTTCTTAGCCGTGGTGTAGGGCAATGAAGTCATCTTTGAGCCTTACTTCCTTACATTAAAGTTAATTTGTTAAGCTCAAGGTTAATCGTGGGGCGTTTTAGTGAGTGAGTTTACTTGCACATGTAAGTGTTATGTGACTGTCGAGGCTGAGAGCAAGGAGAGGGCTGAGGAGTTGGCTATTATGTGCTTAGAAGAAGGCGAAAGCGGGTGTATTATTGAGGATTGTACATGTGATTGTGAGAAGTAAGTAGTGCTTTGGAAGGAACTTATTTTTCCTCATTAATCATTTTCAGTAATACAGTGTTCTTAGTGAGTCCTGAAGCTACTATATCTGCTAGCCTGAGAGGTTCTGGTAAGGGTGAGACTGTCTGAAGCTTAATCATGTAGCTTAGCGCTCTACTCACGTCTATGTTGACTGCTGTTATCCTAATGTACCTCCACGGAGTAGGTATGGCAGTCGACCTGCTGTATACCTTAGATATTACCTCGTATCTCTCGCGCCAGTCAGCAAAGTGCTTTTTGAGCGCACTATATATCTTATTTAGGTTTAGGTCGTGCTTAAAGACCACTACTACGGGCATTCCTGTCTCAGCGCTTAGTTCTTCGGGGTCTACTATGTTAAAGCCTGCGATCGTTACACCGTCTTGAAATACTATGTCTGCCTCACCTACCCTCTTAACCGCTCTCACAGCTTTTTGAGTGCCGTCTAAGCCATCTACGGTTACTAGCTCCAGCGCTAAATTCTCTACATCGCGATTTATGCAAAGTACAGCAGCTAATAGGGTTCTTTTCTTTAGCCCCTTATAGTTTATGGGGAAGTAGCCATCATCTATTCCAATACTTCTTAATGAATTCTTCAAGCCTTAAGTCACCTGAGAGTGCCTTAAGAACTGTCTGCGGCGATACCGTTAGTGTGACTTGCCTTGTCTTGCCGTACCTGCCTCTGTTAACTATTCTAGCGTTAATTATCCCCAACATATCTAGCTCACTTATTAGGTCGCTGATCCTCCTCTGTGTTACGGGCTCGAGAGCTACTTTCCTGCATATCTCCCTGTATTTAATGTATAGCTCTCCAGTACTCTCAATTCTCCCATTATTTAGGGCGAGGGCGAGGAGTATTATTTTGCCGTGATAGGGCATAGTCTTTATTACATCTATGACCATGTCTCGCTCTAGCTCTTCACGCGCCTTCTTAACATGCTCTACAGTAACTTCGCTAGCACCCTCCCTCTCAGCTATCTCGCCAGCAACCCTAAGTAAGTCCAGCGCTCTTCTAGCGTCACCATGCTCCTTAGCTGCTATAGATGCGCAGTACTCTATCACACCCTCCTTAATGACGCCCTCCCTAAACGCTAGCTTAGCCCTCTCCCTTAAGATATCACTTAATTGAATAGCATCATACGGTGGAAAGACCATCTCGACTTCTCCTAAGCTCGACTTGACTCTTGGGTCAAGCCTCTCCATAAACCTGACGTCATTTGTTATACCGATGACGGATACCTTTCCCTTAGCTAACTCGTCATTTACGCGAGTAAGCCTGTAGAGTAAGTCGTCGCCTTGCTTCTTTACGAGGAAGTCTACTTCATCTAAAACAACTACAACTACCTTACCTATGTTCTCTATTGCCTTAACGACCCTACTAAATACTTCAGCTGTTGATAAGCCCGTAAAGGGTATCCTGATGTTGAGGCTGCTTGCAAGCCTCCTAAGGACCCTATATGTGGTGTCTTCATGTCTGCAGTTGATGTATGTGTAGATGAAGGTAACTCCTTTGAGCTTGTTAGCATACTCATTAACTTTTCTGATCACGTATTTTGTTACAGCTGTCTTGCCCGTACCCGTTAACCCATAGATAAACACGTTACTAGGTCTCTCACCATTGAGTAAAGGAGCCAATATATTCGTTAACTCCTTAATCTGCTCTTCTCTATGAGGTAGATAGTCAGGCACGTAATCGGGCCTTAGAACCTCCCTGTTAGTGAATATTGTCGATGAACGCTTCGTCAGTATATCAAGTATAATGTCATCCAACTTCATTCTCTACTCCCTCCATAAGCACCATAGGTAATTTCTGGTTATACTTTCTTAAAAGTACGTTGTGATATGAGTTGCTAGCTAGATCCTCTTCAGCCTAGTAATTAGGTTGAATATCACTGGTATTACTGTCGACGTAAAGAGCGAGACAGCTACTACAGCACTAAATAAGTCCTGCTGTATTATGCCACGCTCCAACGCAACTAGCGCTACTGCAGGCTCTATGGACCCCCTCACATTCATTGCTAGCCCCAGCGTTAATGACTGAGTGAGCCTACCCCAGGGAATCGACGCTAAGACCACACCTACGAATTTGCCAGTAAATGCTAAGGCCAGTATTATTAGTGAAAGCGGGCTAAGAAGTTGACTTACCAGGGTATTGTAGCCTATGTACACGAAGAATATCGGTATGATGAAGAACTCGAGTACCGTGGACATTCGTGAGACGAACTCCTCGACTCTGACGGTATACACTAATGTTGGATCATGGACGAGCCTCAGCATGCCGATTACTAGTCCAGCAATGTAGGCGCCGAATATCTCGCTTATGCCAAGCTCATATGCTGCGAAAACTAATCCGAAGAATATTACTGACGACAGAAAGAGCAGGTAATCCCAGTTAACTACCAGCGGATATACCAAGCGTGGCGCGTACCTCATAACTAAAAACGTTATAGCTAGAGATATCGCAAAAAAGCCTATGAGCTTAAGTAACTCGAAAGAAACAGCACCAACTTCACCTACCATTGCGCCCCTGAGTAGTGACATAAAGAGTATTGCCACAATATCGTCAATAAATGAAGACATTACCAGTACCCTTCTAAACTCATCGCTCACTTCATACGAGTGCTCGAGCATTACAACAACTATTTCTGTCGCTGTATTGCTTATGGCGACGGCTATTACGAGCGCTGGCAGGAGGTCGAACCCCATGTACATCATAAGGAACATTACAGCTAGGAATATAGTTAGGCCTACCCCACCAAACGTTATTACTAAGGA
>QMWS01000057.1 GCA_003661745.1 Thermoprotei archaeon
AAGAACAAAGACACCACGGCTTCTGTGGGAAAGTACTTCCTCATAGAAGGGTATAACCGCAATAACTGGTGCTTTAACTAGTTTTGATACTTCATTAGCTAGTTCTGGTGCTGAAGCGAGTTTGGGTGGAACCATATTTAAGACAACATAGCTGACTTTTCTGAATTTTTTAAGGATTTGCGCTGTGATATAAGTTCCAGTAATGTCCTGTTTATCCATACGCATTAATAAGAGGCTTAGCTCACTTGACAGAACAGATATTATCGTGTCCTCAGTGAGTCCTGGGTGGGTATCAAATAGGACTATGTCAACACCATAACTCTTAGTTAATTCATCACTAACTTCCTTGAATAAGTACTCGTTATAGCCCTCCTTTAAAAGCTTGGCTATTTCTTCAGGTTTCATGCTAGAACCTATGAAGAATAGCCTTCCTTTAGAAAGACCTAGGTGTGATGTAATATCCAATAGAATATCGTTTAATTTACACCTCTTATAGAGGAAATCATTTAATGTGAACTTCATCATATCTGAAGAAATTCCGAATATAACATGGAGACCGGGAGAAGTTATATCCAAGTCAACAGCTACAACCTTAAAACCTAACGCACTAAGGACTACCGCTAAGTTTGCCGTAGTTGTACTTTTACCTGTTCCACCTCTATACGAGTGAATAGCTATTGAGACGCCCACGCCAATCACCTCTCTCTTGCTTTATTAACTCCAAGTAGTTTCTCTAAGAAGGAGACTCTCTGTTCTAAATCGTCTATTTTATTCATTATCGCATCTATTCTTCTTTCAAAGTCAGAGATCACGTTCTCAATTCTTGACATATCGGTCTTCATGGTAGCTAATGTAGAAACTATGTACTCTCTTAGCGATCCTTTACGTCTGCTCTTATCCGTCATTTGAATCCCTAAAGTAAGAGGTATAGATGTTACATTAAGATGTTGACGATGTCAGCGACTAATAGCAGATAATGCATTAACGTTAATCAGCTTAAAAAGAGATGACCTGCAGAGTCTTTTTTTAATTCTCTATGTGGATCTGTGGTCGCCGGGAAGCTTGAACCTTAATATAAAACCCTTAAGATTAGAAATGGTGTCAAAATGAGTTCGCCTGACCCCGAGCAGCAACAGGTTCTTAGGGAGGAGAGGATCAAGGCTAGAGCAGGCGGTAAGGTATCCGGTGAGCGCAAGGCTGGTGTTGCAGGACTTAACATACAGAACAGCGTTAATAAATTGAGGTCGGCAGCGGACACTGTAGAAAATGTGGCCCAAAACATAGCTTCAGCAATCGAAGAAATAAGTGCGTCATCGGAGGAAATATCTTCATCAATACAGCAGATAGCTCAGACAGCCCAGAATATTTCTACGAGGACTTCTGAGGCTTCGAAGATAGTTAACGAGCTCACGAAAACTATGCAGGAGGTTACTGATGTAAGCAAGAAGGCAGGGGAAGAGGCGGCAAGGGCAGCAGAAGAGGCGCTGAAGTCTAGCGAGGAAGGTAAGAAAGGTATTGAAAGTCTTAATGAGTTAGAGCGTAATATCACAGAAACAGGGAAGGTCTTTAATGAGTTAGCAGAAAGAGTTAAGCACATCGATAGAATTGTTGAATCAATAACTAGTGTTGCAGATCAAACGAATTTGCTGGCACTTAATGCGGCTATAGAGGCAGCACGTGCTGGCGAGCATGGCAGAGGTTTTGCTGTTGTAGCTGAGGAAATAAGGAAATTAGCTGAAGAGACAAGGAAGTCAGCAGGACAAATAGCTGAGATGGTAAGGGGGATTCAGGAGCAGATGAAGAAGGCGTCAGAAGCTATGGAGAAATCTTTGCAATCAATGAAAGCTGGCGGTGAGGTCATTATGAAAGCACTAAATACGATAAAGAGACTTGCAGATACATCGCAAAAAGTCGCTAATTCGTCAGAGAACGTGGCAAACTTAATAGCCGAGGAACTAGAGAAGACAAAGAACGTCATGGCCATGATATCGGAAATTGCTGCAGCTACGGAAGAGCAAGCATCAGCTTCAGAACAAGCCTCAAGTGCGGTGGAGGAGCAGAATGCAGCCATTCAAGAACTTAACTCAACGGCTCAGCAGCTTCTTGATGTGGTTCAGGATATGCAGTCAGCTGTTAGGGAACTGAGGAGGCTCACAGGAGCAGGTAGGTAAGGCTCCAGGGGAGTGTAGCATGGTAGCTGCAACAGCTATAACATCAGCTAAGAATTCAGATGAACTACAGGCAGTAATCTTTAGGTTAGGAAATGAAATATTTGGTGTTGATGTACATCAAGTAAGGGAAATAATAAAAATGCGGGAGTACACAAGAATTCCAAATACACCACCATATATATGTGGTGTAATAAATTTAAGAGGACAAATCACAACTATAATAGACCTACGTAAGGTATTTGAAATGGATTCGGGTAGTGTTGGAAGCGACTTAAGAATAATTATTCTGGATGCTAAGGACGTAAACGTAGGCGTTATTGTAGATTCAGTTCTAGGTGTAACTAGAATTTCAACAAAAGATGTAGAGCCTCCTCCTAAAATCACGAAAACAAGTGCTTTAGAATTTATAAACGGCATAGCAAAACATGATGAAAACCTAATAATACTACTTGACCTTGAGAAACTACTTGAAAAAGGTCTTAAAGAGGCGAGTGTAGCACTTTCTGAACTTAAGCAAAACCTAGCCCAATAATATCAAATAGGCATAATTTTATATTTTTATAAAATTATAAAACTTTATAATTTTATAAACGACGATACCTAATAATACTATTAGGGTATCACATGACTAGATTTAGAACAAATGATCCCAAATCTAATAATACGCCTAATAATTCTGCGGTTATATTATTTAATAATAATTTAGATAAAACTCCCCTTGAGCACAGACTCGAGACAGTTCGCGAGCTTGACTCAACAGTTGATTTTTGTAGAGGTATAATTCAATTAAAGGTAGTAATTACTCTAGCTGAGAATGAAGAAGGTTTTACAACGAAGGAGTTAGCACGTAAACTAATGTTAAGGTATAAGGCTGTGGCCGATTCCCTTCGAAAGCTTGAGAAAAAAGGTTTAGTAGCTAAGGTAGGTAAGCGGGGAATGGAGCATTATATATTAACAAATAAAGGGTGGGAGTACTACGAAAAGTTAATAAGCACGTTAAGTGCGGGAAGCAATAATTTCAGGTACAAGCAAGTAGTTACTCCCTCTAAAAGATTCCTCATAAAGGACTTAGCTGAGGATCTAACCCTTTATAGCTATACTGCAGACGCTGTCATAGCGCTAGCGACAGCCAGAAATTATGAGTTACCCTTATCTACTATAGCATCACTATTTAAACTAAGCCCGTCAAGAGCACAGTCGTATCTTAGTATATTCTCTGAGTCAGGAGCACCCCTAAAACTTTATAAAAAATCCTTAAGGCCAAGCCTAATCAGGAAATTCTATGAATTTTTTGGTATAAATAAAGGACCATATAAAATTTACTATAAGCTATCTAAGGACGGATTAAGTCTTTATTACAAACTACCGCATTACATCAAATACAGAAACTCTGTTGCAGTAAAAATTATTAAATCAATTATTGGTACTGCACACCCTAAACTTGCACTCAGGAACTTATTATTTATGCTTTCAGTAGGTAATGCTATGGCATTATGGGGGCTTCTGTTGCACCCTGCTGGAAGGATAATCGTCTTAGCTTGGCAGCTATTTCAATTGTTTATACTGCTACTGGTATATTTAGCGTACTAGGTCACATAATAATTATCCCTACTAAACAGGCCTTTACAATAAATACAATAAAGTAACGTTCCACCGCGCTTCTTGGATCAGGTTCAGATACTCAGAAATTAACCAAAACCCAAATCTATGAGGAGGTCTGAGAACAATATTCGCTACTTACTAAGTAGTCAGAAAATCACATATATCGCTTTTTAATATCTACTATGATTTTATATAGCTCCTTAACAATTCCTTCAGAATGAAGTGTAGCACGGATCTCTAGTATCAAAATACTTGGGTCATCAATCCTTATTACAATAAACTTTCGATCTCTTATCGATAGAATCAAGTAGTCATTGCTATCCTTTAGTAGTGAGCACGAATTAAGTACCTCGGCCGGGAGTATTGAAATAAAATCGGGAGGCCAATAAGCTTTAGGTCTAAAGTACTGATCCAAAATTACTGCACCCAAAATATCCTCTCCATCAACAATTATCGTGAGAAATCTTCTAGGACTCGAGTTACTATTCATGTCTCTCTTCAATACCTCCCTCAATCTCATATCTATTTGGTCACCTTACCCACCCTATACGTGTAAGAAAAACATAATTTACTTTTTAACTACACAGCCACTATCCGGAGAGCTAGAAACTTAATGAAGCGACCAGAGGTCGTTATAAACTTAGAATTTATCGCTACACGACCTAAGGACTTAATGAAACAAGACCCGCAAAGTAGGCTATTGGTCGCTAACCACCACTAGGTCTTTTTTAAACTCTGCAAGTATCCCGTGAGGGTGCCTAAAATGCCCTCCAGGAAGTTAAGGAGGAAAAAAGGCATAGTAGGTATTGAGAGTGCCATCGTAATGATAGCGTTCGTGATTGTCGCTGCTGCACTAGCATTCGTGGTACTGAACATGGGATTCTTCACAACCCAGCAAAGCCGAGCAGCAATACAGAGAGGTCTAGGAGAAGCAAGTAGCGCATTAGAACTAGACGGAACCGTAGTAGCGCACGTAGACACAAATAATCAGAATATTGACTACTGGTTCGCGACACTAAAGTTATCATCAGGACAGCATCAAGTAGACTTGACACCGGTAAAGGCGGTGCTCTCATATTGGTCGCCTCAGAAAGGAGTAGCAATAGCCAATACATACTTAATAGCAGTAACAACACCAATATATGATCCAGAAATATTGGTGAATATTACGGAGGAGCTACTAACTAATACTACTATAACAATTGATGGCGAAAAAGGTGATGTTGTAACACTCTACTTAAATTACTCAAGTACTGATGGTGTGGAAAACATAGCAGAAAGTGCCACTAGCTACGATTATGTAGTTAAAATAGGATTACCTGATGATGTCGATAATATGAATTTGAAGAACTTCTTTGGAAACTTTTCGGGAGGCGTAGTTAGTGCTGTAGCTTGGATCACTAAAACTAATGAAGACACGGTCCTCGATCCTGGCGAAAAAGTAATGTTATTAGTATACTATAAGGCTTCTTCGTACAAGCCAACAAGTTATGATATTATTAAAGCAGAATTCAAGGTACCTATTGGTGCCCCATTAACTATTGAGAGGACTGTGCCGCCAAGCCTAACGCAGGAAATAGTAGATCTCGGGTAAGGGTGATGGGCCTTGAGGCGGGGCTTAAAACAAATACGTATTTTTCATCCGAAAATCACTAAC
>QMWS01000058.1 GCA_003661745.1 Thermoprotei archaeon
GTTACCTTACCATGCAACACCTCATAGAGCATTAATGCAAAAATCTTTGACTCCACCACGACACCGTAGGTATCTTTATTGAATACTCTTACTTTGATGCTATCTCTGCTTACTCCTACAGACACCAAAGCCTTGATTAACTCTTCAGCTAGTACCGCATCTCTACCTACATAGAAGGTTACCCTCCTCGGTAAGTTATCCTTATCGTCGTAGCACATTGAGCCATCTCCAAGAAATGCACCAATGATAAAACCAAAGTCTCTGCTAAGCTTTATCCTAACTGGTATTGAGCTCCGCCCTTTCTCCCCGTACCTCACACGTAGCTCACTATGCTTAGCCCCTAGCCCGAGCCTCCTTAATGCTCTATATGGAACTGCCACCCTCCTATATTTCCAGTCATCAATAACTGTAGGAGATCTCCCAATGCTAGCGGCCGCCAATGCTACTATCCTGTGAGGCACCTTCCTCAGGAATCCGCCTGCACCCTCAATATACAACTTTGCGCTATATTTCTCAAGCAGTTTCAGAACATCTAACTCCCTCAGCTCACCTGCTACAGGCAATGTGGCAATAGAGGCAAGAATATCTCCTTCCTTTAATTCCTTAGCAGGCTTAGTGACTAGTTTCCCTCCTTCATAGATCACTACTGGGTGGTTTTCATGCACCTCATGCATAACCCCGTTCTCAACATAGATACGGATGATTTTATTTGAGCCTGTCTTTACTACCGCCCTCTTCACTGCAACCCATTTAGCCTTCCCTTCCTTGTACGCCAGAACTTCAACATCCTTTACAGATCCTCCTATCACTCCCTCGACAATATCCCTTATCTCATAGAGATCCACTATACCATTTACCTTAGCCAAAACCAGCTGATCTCCAGGAAGGCATAATCCGCCGTGGCCCGTGTTATGTAGCAGCAGAGGAAGCGCTCCACCCATAAACGATTCCGTTTGCGGCACCGAGATATCATATACGTAGCCTGAGTACGGCTTCCTCCTAACGCTCTTTACCTCAACAACAAAGATGTCGCCGTTAATTAATTCATAAATCTTTGCGAGGTACCTCCTACATAGCACATCTAAGTTACCTTCCCTTTCTATCCAGTCTAGAACCTCCTTAGCTTTCTTCTTAGAAATAAACTTCCTCTTCCTAATGTATGTTAGGTACCAAGGCATAGACTTGGGCTTAGCCATATCTATGAGTCTTAAAATTGGCGCAGTCGGTATTCTTTCCGAAGCGTTTGGCTTCCTGTAATTTTCATTAAGGTAAACCATTATCCCATAATATGTCCTTCCCCGATTCTTTCCGCTACCTCGCTCTACCGTAAGTTCAGAATAGAACCCAGCAATTCTTGCTAGCCAGAGCAATTGGTAAGCTAGTCCTCTGTTTGCCGTCACATAGCTTACGTATCTTCTTCTCAGCGTCCTCCTTGAGTTAGCTTTTAATCCTTCGAAAAATGACCTTATCACGGATTTCGGGGAACTCCATAGAACTGAAGGTATCCTTTTCTCTCTGAGGCTGCGGCCTAATAGCCTTTCAAATATCTCAGCAAGTAACGTATGGTGATATTCACATATAGCGTAGGTTCCACGGTCATCAATGGAAGGCTTAATCCCGAACTTCTTGTGCATTATGCTAATGACTTTCCTGCTTACCTCCTCCTCGCTCTTACCGAACGTAAAGCATATCTTCTTACCTTTATGATCCTTAATGCAGCCATCAGCTAGATAAGCACCAAACACAAAAGCTAGGTCTTCATCTACTACAAGCCTTGCTGGGATAGCGCCTCTACTTCGCTTAAGCCTAATAACTATATTATCCCTTACCACAGCCCTATCGTTACCTATCTTTCTCTCTATGTCAACGTACTCTTGAAGTGGAATAGGGTTTCTCCCTTTGGTAAGCCTCTTTATTTCCTGAGGCAATGAGTCAACATAAACCCCATTCTTATCCTTAACGAGGGAAATCACATCGATATATTTGTAACTTTCGCCATTACCTCCTCTATTAACAAATGTGATTAGGAGATCTCCTGGCTTAAGAAACCTTACAGGCTTCTCAAATATTTCTAGAGTGTACGGATCTAAAACAAAGACGCTGTGACTGCCCGTTGCCTCTACTTTCCCACCACCCTCGTACTCTATCTCGTATATCTCCTCAGCCCTATGTCTCAACACGTACTTAACAGGCTTCCACACCACATTGAAGCCATCATTACTAAGTACCTCATAGCCCCTCACGGGCTTCGCTATACCTTCCTCGCCCTCACTATAGAACCTGTCTACAAACTCACCAATCGCCATAAGTTTCACTTCTCCTTCAGCGTCTCTAATAAGAATAGGTGTATCATGTGAAACGCTGGCGATTGCCTGGAAGAGCACGTATGCTTCCTCGCCTCTGACCTCGCCAACTATTATGACGTCAGGTCTATACCTTAGTGACACCTTAATTAGATCATATAGCGTTATCTCACCTATTTTCTGAGGGCCTATACCGTAGCTGGGTCTAGCTACTAGCTGAACCCAGTTCTCTAGCGGTAACCTTAGCTCTGGCGTATCCTCAATAGTGACAACCTTTATTGTAGGTCTAAAGAGGGTCGCTAGTGCATTCAGCGTGCTTGTTTTACCTGATCCAGTAATGCCTAGAATCAAGCCTGTTTTCTTGTGCTCTATAAGCATCCACAAGTACGCTGCTAACTCAGGCGACAGCGTCCTCCACTTAATCATATCTACAATCGTTATTGGATCCTCCCTGAACTTTCTTATGGTGAACGTTGACCCGCTTGTCGATACCTCCCTCCTAAAAGTAGCTGCTAGCCTGTGCCCACCAGGGAGTATCGCATCAACTATCGGGAACGCAACCGATATGTGCTTCCCCGCCTTATGGGCTAACTTAACTACTAGAGCATCTAACTCTGCCTCAGTATTAAATACTATATTGGTTGGTATGTACTCATACCTCCTATGCCACACATACACTGGCCTACCGACACCATCACACGAGATATCCTCAATATTCTGATCCCGCATCAGCGGATCTATCGCTCCAAAACCTATGGCATCCCTCTCAACATAGTAGAGTATCTTAGACCACGAAACACCGGGAGTTCTGCCTAATCTAATCCTATACTCCATTACTATCCTCTTAGCTTCCTTCTTGAAGTATTCTAGATGTTGCTCCTCTGAAGGCGGGGGCTTGAGTTCCCAGTAAAGTATCTCCATGATCTTATCGTAAATTCCTTTTTCAGAGCTTGTTAGCGGTATCTCATCTAGCCAGTAGACAGTCTCGCTAGTATCTGGGTCCTGGAGTATCCTTGCCCACGCCCACGGTTCGTAGAGCGGGTAGGCCTCAACCTCCTTAAACCCTGGCGGTATCTTAAATGTCCTCGGCTTAATGACGGCTTTAGTCTCTTCTTCAATGAACTCTCTAAGGATTTCTGAGGGCTCCTCACTCTTCTCTTTCTTCCTTCGCAATAATTTAGAAAAAATCTTCACCATAGCTGTCTAATTCCTCCGTACTCTAACAATTAAATATCAGGCTTAATAGATTTTAAAAGTACCTAGTAGTGTACTACCCTAGCTTAGGGATCCACTTACGATAAAGCACCTGCACTGATATACAGCTATAACTTCAGGGTAGTTTTATTAAGGTATATATAAATCATTTAGCTAGAGATCATGTATGAATGCTATGTACATTAACTTAAGAGAGATGCTGTGTGTAGTAGCTCTAATTTGCCTAGCAATTACGCCTTTAACGCACTTAACTAGCGTCCAAGCAGTCAGCGCCAATGAGTTGCTGTCCAGGTATGGTGAACCACTCGTTATACCTTTGCAGATTAATTTAAGCAACATATTCGCTGTCGGCATAGATGTAAGCAGGAATAAAATCCTCTTAACTGGTGAGAGGAGCGGCGTCACAGTAGCTACGTTAGCGGACTTGAACTTCTTCGAGAAGCAAGGCACTATTTACCCAATACTCGGTATTGTGCTATCATTTGATACTGATGATACATACTCGCCAACATTCTACGCCTTTGGAAGTAGTGGGGGCGAAGTACTTGTTCTTTCACCGAAAGACCTTAGCCTAGTGTTTAGGTACGTGCAAGGTGACGAGTTTAAGGTTAGCAAAGTATACGTGTCAAAAAACATACTTGCCGCAATGTTTGAGGGAAGCAGGTCATTCATAAAAGTATTTAACTTAAGTAGCGGTGGATGGAGTGAGCTCGGAGAAGTAGTAGGTAATGCCCCTAAGTACTCTATGGAAAACATAAAGTTAGTTGATTTCTCGATGCTTAAGTTCGCATACGGCAACAAGGTCAGCACAAAGGATACGATGATTGTAGCTTACTTTACAGTACCCGCAAACAAGCTGCTTATCCAGGTAATCAACGCCTCAACAAATGAACCACTAGCTAATGCTGTAGTATACGTCCGTAACGACGTAATAGGTACCGTATATCAGGGTGTAACAGATCGAGAAGGGTATGCGCTAGTTCCGGTTGACCTAGTTGGTAGGAAGCAAGAGAATCTAACGGTATTTGTTAAAGTGGAAAGTGTATGCTACAAGTACACATTTGTGGGTGTGGAGCTACAGGAAATAAGTGCCAAGATATACACTATAGGCAAGGTCATTAAGGTGCCAGGCGACGTTATTTCTCCGCCACCACAGGTCGTACGAAGACTAATACTCGATATATTAGACGTAAGTACTGGAGAGCCTAAGCGAATTAAAACACTGAATAGAGATGACGTAATTTCACTTAAGATTCACGCATTTTTAGATGTGTCAATACTGAACCAAAAATTCAGGTACGTACTAGTGGTTAGTGGAAGATTTGCTAGTGACCCAAGCTACCCATCTCTAAGAATCGTGTATCTTGACTCATCATTTAGTAAAGTAGGCGAGACTACCTACAGGCTCTTTTCTGAGGTATCATCATTCGCGTACTCACCTGATGGCAGATTCATAGTTATTGGAACTCGAGGAGGAGTGATTTATATCTTGAGAAGTGCCCCCGTAAGGGGAAAATACGAAGTTATGTGGGGCTATCGCCTGCCGTATCAAATAACATCAATTGCAGTATCTAATAAGGTAAATAATGGCATTGCAGTAATTGCTGGGGATAAAGAAGGTAATTTACAAATTCTTTACTTACCTACAGCAAACAAAATGGTACCTATTCTACGTATAAATACGTCACTATCATTTAACACACACTCGCCCATTACGTCACTATCCGCTACACTGGATCTAAACAAAGTTATCGTAGGTACTGCTAGTAAGTCATATTTGATTCTTGGTTTAGGAGATTA
>QMWS01000059.1 GCA_003661745.1 Thermoprotei archaeon
ATAGTAGGTACCCTTAAGACCTTCTTCAATAGCGGACTTCATTATGAGGGCTATATCTTTCATCTTGCTGAAGACCTCATCCTGCGGTATGTTGCCTCTCGCGCTTTCGTACATTACTGCTAATTCCCACAATTGGAGGTTCTTTTCTTCCGCGATACGCAACATTTCAGTAACGGATCTGAAAGGTACGGTGCAGTCCCTTCTAGATAAGATAGGGACGACTGGATCAAGTTGAACCACCTTGCTAACATGCCTCAAACCCTTAATCTGTTCAATTACCGCACCAGGTACTCGATAGGTGGTCTTAATATCTATTAGGCCTTTCCGGTTGTTTATGGTACAGGTACAGAATTCAAAATTATTAATTAGCATCTTAACTTTCTCGCATGTGCGGTGCAGCTCCTCCTTCCCTACATTGTCCAGAAAGACCAGCGTTTCATAGAAATCCCCGCCTATGCTAACGTCAAAGCCCTCAATGCTCTGTACCTCTATCGCGCCACCTCCTTTTGAGATGGCTATAAAGCGAATAACTTCATTCTCTGTACTTATTACGGTCACCCTGTATGTGTTTGGGTGTTTAGCAGGGTAGTCAGTAACGTTAAAGGATACAGTAATACCGTGCTTCACAGCTAATTCGAGCGCGCTAGTTACACGGTCGTCAGTAATGTCAAGACCTAAAAGACCCCCAACAAAACCCATGTCCGAGCCTTGATCGTGGTACGTCGTTGCAAGGGAACCTCTGCGGTCGAACTCAACAACAACCTCTTTAAGCTTACCACCAACTAGCTGCCTTGCCAAGCTCCCAATTCTGTGTGCTGCTGCAACATGCGAACTTGAAGGCCCCCTCATAACGGGGCCGATTACGTCGTTAAATATGCTAGGAGGCAACTTAGACATTTTTCCTCCAATTATAACTCATTCCCACACTTTATATTATAATTATTATAATCAAAAAATAATCAAAAATAGCAACGGGGAGTAATGAAGTTTGTTCTATGTTGCTCATATCCTCAGGTTTATGGGTCTATAAAAAGAGCTATGTTGTATTTTACGACCTACTTCTTTCGCTCTTATATACTCTGTAGAAGAAATACCCTGCCATTCCCCAGACGAATAAGCTAATTAGCAAACCTACTACTATTCCCGGGTTCATGTTAACTCACCTGCGTAAACCTTCTCGCTAATCTGTTGTTAAGTGCTACAAATATAGCAAGTACTACAGCCCACTGGATTAGTACTGTGCCTATGCTGTCAGCTATTAGCGGGTTCCACCAGTCTGTTGGGTGAGCTATAATGCCGGAAGCTATCCACCACCCCAGCACTACTATGACTATTGCTGGAGCTACATACTTAATTATGTAGATCCACCACCTCCCTATCTTGATGTCGGAGATGCTGTTCGCGAAGTTAAGGGACTCCTCAGCTTTCTTCGATATGGCAATGAATGTGAATATCGAGGTTAGCAGTAGTCCCAGCCCCCATACCCAGTCTTGGTTGTTTAAGAAGTCAATGCTTAGTGCTGAGGGTATACCAGCTATGAATCCGAGCAGTATTGTTAGAAGTACAACTTTGCTCCTGCTCCATCCTAGATAGTCTTGAAGGTTTACTGCAACAACCATTACCTGACATATCAGTGAGGACAGTGCAGCGATGGTTAGTCCTAAGTAGAATATGAATGCCCACAGCGATGACAGCGGTAGCTTCGGGAACATTTCGGCGAGCCATATAAACGACAGCCCGACGTTACCTGAGGCATACACTTCCTCAGGCGTTACTCCAACTAGCGGCGCTAACGCAGCTACGGCAGGAATCACTGCTAGCCCAGCTAGTAGGGAATAGGAGTGATTACCGAAACCCGTCGTAAATGCGTTTAAGTTAATCTCAGGTTTCGCCCCCTTACCTTCTTTTTCAGCGAATAATATGCTATAGGTTAAGTAGAGGCCCCATCCAGCGCCAGTACTCCATAAAGTTTGGGTGAAGCCCTGCAACCACGTCTCTGCACTAGCTAGCTTGTCTGCGTGGGGGATCCAGTAGTACTCGAGCCCCTTACCTGCACCAGGCAGCGTTAGTGCTCTCCCAATCAGCACTACTAGAAGGATGGCGAGTAGGGGCATTATTATCTTGCACGCGGTCTCGATTCCTCTAGTTCCGTAGACAAGTATTATGTATGCCAGAACCCACACAGCTGCCGTAAATACTATCGTCTGTACGGGATCCGAGACGAAAGAGTCCCATAACTCCTGACCGAGACCGGGCCTATACGTCGCGAAGGCTCCCTGAAGAGCATATACTGCGTACCTCAGACACCAGCCAGCAACGACCGTATAGTAGAATGTTATTGCGTAATTAACCCACATCATCCAAAGTCCCATCCATGCATACCTCGGGCCGATCCACTTAGTAAAACCTCCTATCGTCCCGTGCCTAGTAGCTATTCCGATAACGCCCTCAGCAATGAACAATGGAATAGCTATTAAGACGAGGGAAATTACCCAAGGGATTATGAATGAGCAGCCACCATATGCTGCAGCCATACGCGGGAAGCGCCAGATGTTTCCCGTACCAACAGCCATGCCCATTATGGCAGCAATGAATTCTAGCCTAGTTTTTCAGCGTCCGAAGACATCACCTAGGGAGGGTCCCCCAGCAGAACTCACTAGAGGTACCCCACTAAATTCTTACGAGGTGTATAATAAAAGTATTACTTACATAATTTAAGAGTATTAGCCATAATTAATCATATTAAAAATTTATAGCTTTAAAATAGTTTAATGAATTAAGATTTTAGAGAATTAATTAAGGGTAGGGTGATGATTAGTAGCTGAGATACTTTAAGGTATTACCGACACTACTGTCAACTTATCATCTTGTCAGCCTCCTATCTTCACGTAGAGACCTAGGGCCTCAAGTCTTTCCTTTAGGCTCTTCAGTTCCTCTTCTGAAGGTGCTCTATGGCCCTTCATCTTATACTCCATCCCGAGTCTAGCGTACTTCTCGGAGACATCGTGGAACGGTAGAAGGTCAATCTCCTCTATAGTTCTCAGTTCCGTGATTAGCGCTTCTAATAGCTTTAAGTTTTTTTCAGTATCTGTTATTCCGGGAATTACGGGAAATCGCAAGATTACGTCCTTACCCCTCCCTCTCTCAACTAAGTTTTTCAAGTTCCTTAATATTATCTTGTTTGACACCCCCGTATACTTTATATGTTCTTCTACATCTAACAGCTTTATGTCGAATAGGAATAAGTCAACGTAGTTGATAATAGAGTCGAAGACTTCGGGAGGAGCATATCCTGAAGTATCCAGCGCTACGTGAATGCCGTGTTTCTTGCACTCGAGTAGTACGGCCTTCAAGAATTCTGGCTGATAGAGCGGCTCACCGCCAGAGAAGGTTACCCCTCCTTCAGAGTAATCATACAGTAACTCGTCTCTTTCAATCTCCTGCATTAACTCATCTACGGTGATCTCACGCCCGATAACCGTTAGTGCGCTGGAAGGGCAGTACTTAGCGCAGGTTCCGCACCTCACACAGCGGGACCTGTCGATAGAGACCTTGCCGTCCTTAAGCGAAATAGCGTTTAGAGGACATACTTGGGCGCAGGTACCACAGCCGATACACCTAAATTCTATGTATGCTATGTCCCTTGTTGATGTGAGGCCCTCAGGATTGTGACACCACCAGCATCTGAGCGGACACCCCTTAAGGAAGACCGTCGTCCTAATACCGGGTCCATCGTGAATAGAGTACCGTTGGATGTTAAAAATAGTCCCCTTTAAAGAGCTCACCAAAGTACTCACCCGACGAACTAAGTCAGGGTGAATGATAAATTTATTTTGTGAGTAAAAACTCACCTTTATGCTTAGTCAACCCTACTCGATAGGCAGGCTTCCTTTAAGCCCCCAGTTCTTCGTGCTCTGTCCTAGCTATTATCTCGTCCTGAAGCCCTTTAGGTAGGTTGACGAAGTAGTCGCTGTACCCAGCAACCCTGACCATGAGATCCTGGAAGTCCTGTGGGCGTCTCTGCGCCTCCCGAAGTAGGGCAGCGCTCACTATGTTGAACTGCACGTGGTGACCTCCCATAATGAAGAAGGTTCTTATGAGCTTCGCCAACTTCTTAATGTTCTCCTTACTCTTCACTAGGTTAGGTGTTAGCTTCGAGTTAAGTAGGGCACCGCCAGTCTTATCCCAGTCAACCTTAGCTACAGACCTAAATACTGCGGCTACGCCCTTCCTATCCATGCCTTGCACCGGTGAGACGCCTTCAGATATAGGTACGAAGGCTTTCCTACCGTCTGGTGTCGCTCCTGTCAAGCTGCCGAAGTAGTAGTGTACTGTAGTTGGGAGGAAGTAGACCCTGCGAGAAGCTTTCCTTATGGGGGTCGGAGGCAGGGACTCAACTATCTTAACGACAGCATCAACCACTTTCTTAGCTATCTCATCTACGTAGTCATCGTCGTTACCCCATTTAGGTGTCTTCAGCGGGTTAGCGAAGAGCTGCCTCATAGTTTCATAGCCTTCCCAGTTCTTGCGTAGGGCATCTAGCACTTGATCCATGGTAAATGCCTTCTTGTCGAATACCCAGTACTTTATGGCTGCTAGGCTGTCAGCTAAGGTACCTAACCCGACAATTAGGTAGTATAAGGTATTGTACCTAGCCCCACCTGCGTTGTAGTCCTTTGCGTTCCTAACGCAGTCTTCAATCCATAGGGATAAGAACGGCACGGGACAGTACTTAGCATAGAAGGTCTCGACTACATTATCTCCCCTAGCTTTTAAAGTAATGAAGTACTCGACCTGCTTTAGGAAGGCTTCAAATAGCTCATCAAAGCTCTTAAAGTTCCTGGGGTCACCGGTCTCTATACCTATCTTCTTACCCGTCCTAGGATCTACACCGTTATTCAGCGTTATCTCTAGGATCTTAGGTAAGTTCACGTACCCGCTTAACCAGTTAGCTTCCTTCCCAAAAGCGCCTGATTCTATGCAGCCACTTGCTCCACCCATGCGTGCATCCTCTAGTGACTTTCCTTCTCTCAATTTCTTAACGACTATCCCATCGTAATTGAAGAAGGGTGGCTCGCCCGTTCTAGCATTGGCCAGTACCTCTACGGCTTTCTCAACGAAGCTATCTGGGTTCTTGGTGCTGACTAGGACAGCGAGGTTAGGTTGTTGTAGACGTAACTCGTCGTAAACTTCTAAGATCAGGTACGAGAGCTCGTTAACGGCATTTGAGCCATCGGCTTTCAATCCACCAACGTTTATTTTGGCGAAGTCGTTGTAGGTGAAGCTCTGCCCAGCAGTGAC
>QMWS01000060.1 GCA_003661745.1 Thermoprotei archaeon
AGCAGCTGCCCGGGTACGACTAGCTCTCTATTCTCAACATGCGCTCTCTTCTGACTCATTTCACACCACCTTAACGTTGACCTCAGCTGTGCCCTTCGTTACCCTATTAATCCTATCTATTGCCTCTGCCTGCATTCCAGCAGGTAGCTCTATCTCTACGAGGTAACTCCCGTCATTCAGCCACCTCTCGTTCTTCACTTCACCTAACCTCCTTAGCTCCTGGTATGCTCTGGCAGCTACCTCAGGCGGCACCTTCACTGTTATGTACGCCCTAGCAATCTTAATTGGAAGTACCCTAGCTATGGCTCTGACGATCTGTGTCGCCTGCTCCTCAACACTCTTGTAGAGGTCTATACTGACTCGCGCTTCCTCCATGGCCTTCTCAATTCTCTGTGGAGGTATCGGTGTCTTCGTTTGCGGATCTATGGCTGACCTAGCTATGTAGTTGATTATCTGCTTCTTCTTAGCTTCCAGTAGCTTTCTGCGCTGCTCTGTAGTTAGCTGTAGCTCTCCCTTCTTTATGATTATATCCGCTACCTTTCTGATGTCGTTCGTCCCGAAGATTTTCTTCAGCTCCTCAGGTGATGCCCTATCTCCCTTGCGGACGTCCTTGTATACATAGTCCCCAACTAAGACGTCATCTATGTTTATGCGCGCACCCTCGCGATACTGGAGGGCTTTGTCTGGATTAACTAATATCTCGAACTTACGTCCCTTAACCTCATAGCGCGCTATTACGTAGCTCCTGCTACTCATTTATTTACACCTGTCTTAGCTAGGAGCTCAGCTAATTTATCGTGGCTCAGCTTCCTGAAGACCCTTTCCTCAGTTGTTATGTAGCCTAACTCAACATTTTCTGCTGTAAGTGGTGCCTCGGCTGATGCCCTAAGCGCTTTCAGAGCTAACTCTATGAGTTCC
The DNA here is from genome assembly GCA_003661745.1 of Thermoprotei archaeon. GTDB lineage: Archaea > Thermoproteota > Thermoprotei_A > Sulfolobales > NBVN01 > B83-G16. Next base: position 919 of record QMWS01000060.1, read on the forward strand.
TCGACACTCATATCCTTCTTGTAATTCTTCTCTAGAAACTCCATGGCTGGTTGCTCGCCAGAACCCATTGCTATGGCTAAATAAGCGAAGTAGTACCCGTTTATTTCGGTCTTGAATAGCTGCACACCCTTACTGTCTACACCAAGGAATATCAGGGATACGCCGAACGGCCTCACACCTGCGTGCTGCGTGTACAGCTGCTTTATATCACATATATTGCGTACTATATACTCGACATCTACAGGCTCGTCGTAAATAAACCTGTAGTTCATTGCTATTCTTCTCGCGTAGTCTATTAGGACTCTACCATCGGCTGCTAGGCCAGCGAAGGAGGATCCTATGTGCGTGTCTATCAGGTATATTTTCTCTATTGAGTTAATGTCTATTAAGGGCGCTATCTTCCTTCTTTCGGCAACGATTACGCCACCCTTAGGGCTCTTAATGGCTATCGTGGTCCACCCCTTCTTTATGTTCTCGGCAGCGTATTCTACCTGATATAGCTTTCCGTCAGGCGAGAATACTGTTATTGCTCTGTCATATCCCATTGAAGGAGGTCCAAACGCCAATATCCCTACCCTTTTAGGGTTTTCGTCAAGTAATATAAACTTATAATATTGTCTTACATTAAATCCGGTAGCTTCGGTATGGTCGAGCTCGTTAATGAGCTGAGAAAGAGCGGTGTAGCAGTTGTAGGTGCTGGAGGGTCAGGTGATGTTATTTCTGCGTATGTTTTTTGTGAGGTGTTGCGAGACCTATTCGGTATTGAGAGGTGCTTACCTGCTGCTATCTTGTGGGAAAGGTGGTTCTTAGATCCGTACCCTGGACCCATCCCTAAGTCTTTAGTTAGGAATGCAGAAGCAGGAAAATGTGTGTATGTTGGGCCAGACACCTATGTTGAGAGGTGTGGTGGGAAGTACGTGTTTAGGCCCCACGCTGCAGTTGTTGCTGAGGTATACGGTGAGCATATCCCAGCCATAACACTAGAGTACGGGGTCTATGGTATTATTGAGTGCCTCCACGAGCTAATGTCATCAGGCTTTAGGTATATCGTAGCTCTCGACGTTGGAGGGGATATACTGGCTAGCGGCTATGAAGAGACCCTCTGGTCTCCACTAGCTGATTCGCTAACTTTAGCTGCGGTAAGTGAGTTTAACTCACTGGTCGCTGTTCTTGCTCCTGGAGCTGATGGTGAGCTACCGCAGGACTACGTTATGGAGAGGGTAAGTGAGGTTATGTCTAGGGGAGGCTACATTGGTGCTCTAGGGCTCTGGAAGGAGCACACCAGGTTATATGAGGAAATACTCCCTAAGGCACGGACTGAAGCCGGTAGGGTGCCTTATGAGGCGCTTATCGGGCATCTAGGCGTGAGGAGCATACGGGAGGGGACTAGGAGAGTTCAGATAACTCCACTATCGTCACTAATATTTATGTTAAGAACCGACGCAGTAATCCAGCTAAATAAACTAGCTCAAGAACTTAGGAGTACAGGGAGCTTAGCTGAAGCACTAAAGACAGCTGAAGAACTAGGAGTACCTACGGAACTCCACCTAGAAATAGAGATAGCGAAAAGATACGGCTGCGGACCTGAGAGCCTTAAAGCAAACATAAACACATTAGAAGTACGTGAGGCAGTGAGAGAAAGAGTAGCATTCAAGCGAGCAAAACTTAAAAGAAGTAATAGCTAAATAAGTATCTACGGGGGGCCAGAGCAGCGGGGTGGGGTAGCCAGGTAGCCCGCGGGGCTCATAGGAGCCTGGGGCGGCCCGATCCCACCTCTCTCTGTTCATACATCACATCTAGCTAGTGAGCATAGACCTAATACTCGTAGGAACGTCAAGACGTTATATAAGCAGCTTAACCTACAGGGGGCTGGATGCAACTAATAATTTGTGACAATGATGAGGTACCTTACGAGTGGTTTAAAAATCTCGTAAAGCATTGGTTATAAAGCAGGGATCATAATACACCGCTGAACATTATTCTAAGATGCGGCAGCTACACTGTTGCTTCTCAAGCGGTTTTAAATTACATAGCTAAACTGGTAGGCTTGATTATAACTGACGGCCTGCTATCCCGTATATTAAGGCAGAGAGAATTAAGAAGCGTTACCTTTAGGGGGCTGAATTTAGATACTCTTTACTCCGTGTTCTACTCAGCTTTGAAGCTTTCTCGACGTATTAAGATCAATATTTCTAAGCAAAATACAGCAAAAATGGGTAAACCCTACTTCGACATAAACCTATACCTACATGAGAATTTACGTAATGAAGTACTTCACCTAATTCAAAATGTACTCACGGAGTCAACTTCATTATCAGTACTACCGGAAGATGCTAAAGCAGCATTATTTGCGGGCTTAATAGATGGAGATGGATATATAGGAAAAACCAAGAAACACATAATAATCGCATACAAGAAGGATAGTCTTAAGGGAAGATCCATAGATTATATCTTAAACTACTTGGCGTTTCAAGGATTCATTACCCTAGGTAAGTATAGAGGTAAACCTCATTACGAAAGATATGTAAGACTCATTAATCTCGATTTTGCGAGGTGTGTTTGTAAGTACGTCTATCATCCAAGAAGACATGAAGAACTTGAAGATCTTATGAGGGGACTTATAAGGAATTATAAATGCAGATACACCATTAATGAGATTAAGGCACAGATAATGAGGGCAATATCAGCCTATATTGATTTTAGGCGAAGTGAAAAAGGAAGAAGAATCCCTGTACTCGTGATTTATACACGTAGCAAGGAGGGTAGGAGAGTAAGTATTAAGATAACTGCTAAGTGCTTAAAAGAGCTAGAAGTATGTGTTAATGACCACGATATAAAGTTAAAGACCAATAATAATGTACTTAATACTATACTTCATTATCTGCAGCTCCTTAAAAGCTTATAAATAGGTTTAGCAGAACTACTTTTGGGATCGGGCCGCCCGCCTCGGAGACACACCGAGAAGGGGGTCGAGCCCGAGGTCGGTGGTTCAAATCCACCCCCCGCTACCACGGGTGCCCCCCACCAATTCTTGATTTCGTGATGTCGCTCAGTCTTATGTTGTGTTTATTTGTGTCTCTAAGACTATGATTTGGGTGTTGCTTTGTGAGGATTCTGGATAAGCTCTACATAGGTACTGCTGGTATTCCCCACTCGACGCCTAAGAAGTCTACGCCCGAGGGCGTCAAGAGAATTGCTGAGTTAGGGCTTGACGCTATGGAGATTGAGTTTGTTCGTGGTGTGAGGATGAAGGCTGACCTAGCTAGCAAGACTAGGGAAGTAGCAGTAGGTAATGGTGTAGTACTCACCGTCCATGCTCCCTACTTTATTAACCTACTTTCTGATGACCCTGCTAAGGTGAGTGCTTCAGTAAAGCGTATTGTTGAGTCTGCACGTATTGGCTACCTGGCTGGCGCTTGGTCCGTAGTTTTTCATGCAGGCTACTATGGGAAGTATGACTCGCAGACCGCCATTAAGATAGTTAGGGATCATCTAGGGAAAATAATTGACACACTCAACGACTTAGGCATTAGGATATGGGTTAGACCTGAAACAATGGGTGCCTTAGCCGAGTTCGGAAGCCTCGAAGAAGTCATTAGTACCGTTGAGGGCATGGACCTCGCTCTGCCTTGTATTGACTTCGCGCACATATATGCTAGGAGTTTAGGTAAAATAAACAGCTATGAAGACTTCAAGAGGATTCTCGAGGTAATTGAAGAGAGGCTAGGAAGGGAGGCCCTAAACAATATGCACATCCATCTATCCGGCATGGAGTACGGTCCTCGAGGAGAGAGGAGGCACCTAAATCTTCAGGAATCAGAGATTAACTGGGTCGATATCCTCAAAGTAATTAAAGAGTTTAACGTGAAAGGAGTTCTAATATGCGAATCACCTAACTTGGAGGAAGACGCACTACTGATTAAGAAGACCTTAGAGTCCTTATAACACAAGCTGCTACTCCTCACACTTTATCCTAGGGTCATCCACACATATGTTAAACCTCCTTAAGGCCTCACATATTTTGTCCAGCGGTATGAATGCTTTAGAGCCTCCTTCAGTAACTATTATTGCTGTTCTACCGTAAATCTCTACCTTAGCTTTTTCGCAGTTACCCTTCAAACTAATCACCATACACTCCCGCTAAGCCCCACATGATAGTGCTGTCGAGAGTAATTAATTCATCACCAGGCACTGCCTACGGTAGCTAACATGACGCCGCCATACCGAATAGCGTGCTACTACTCCGAACTTCAGGCACTACTAAACCTCAGTGGTCAGCTAAGCTAGCTTAACGAAGAGTATTCTGCTAATAC
>QMWS01000061.1 GCA_003661745.1 Thermoprotei archaeon
ACTGCTATTCCTGATCTTAGGGCTGATTGGGTCAGGGTTTAGTGCTAACCTAGCTTCGGTGTTCATGATAATTCTAGGGGCTGTCCTATTAGCTGTGGAATTATTTATAACACCGGGGTTTGGTGTCCTAGGTATTACTGGCATAGTATTTCTTGCCTTAGGCTTCGCTCTCTTACCCTCAGCGGTACCTCCTGGCTTCGCCCCACCTCCTGGATATGCAGCTCAGTTCAGGATATTTGCTATAGGGTTAGGGCTGGGACTCGGTCTTTTCACAGGCATAGTCCTCTATAAGATAATTCAAGCTAAGAGAAGGAAGCCAACAATATTTGAGCTTTATGGAAAAGTGGGAAGAGCACTCGACGAACTGAAGGCAGGTCAGGTAGGGTTCGTCCTGGTTGAGGGTGAGTACTGGCGTGCAGTATCCGAAGAAGACATACCTAAGGGAGCTGAGGTGGTAGTTATAGGGAAAAAAGACTCTGTACTCGTGGTGAAAAAGCATGTCAGTAGCGGGTCTAGCTGACCTGCCGCTGCATTGGGGGCATGTTCCGCCATGGCTAGCTAGTATAATGAAGAAGCTAGCTAAAGCTATAGTTAAGATAATAGTTATCGACCTAGGCAATGAGGCGCTGCTTCGGAGACTTTCAAACCCTCTCTGGTTTCAAGCATTCAATAACGCAATAGGTATGGATTGGGATAGCAGCGGATCGACAACAGTAACTACTGCAATACTGAAGGAGGTACTTAACGACTTAAACATTGATGTGAGGGTTGCGGGAGGTAAGGGGCTTCTCTCACGTAAGACACCGCAGGAGTTACTACAATACAGTGAGGAGTTAGGCTTAAGCAGCAGTAAAGTCGAGGAATTAATTAAAGTATCTAAGCTCGGGGCTAAGGCAGATTCAGTGTTACTTCAAGATAGCTTCACACTGTATCATCACGCACTAGTATTCGATAGGAGCGGTAGGTGGGTAATTATTCAGCAGGGGATGAATACGGAGCTAAGGTTAGCTAGGAGGTACCACCTAGCATGGTACGTCAGCAGCGACATAACACTGGAGCCTCACTCAGGGGTAGCCTCAGATATCAGGCTAACACCTCTGAACTTAACTCACAGGGAGTCAGTAAGTGCTAGAAGCATAATTGTGGATTTAGTTAATGAAAGGCCTGAGAAAGTGAAGAGAAATATAGTGCTAGTTAACGCGATACTTAAGGGTAATAAAACACTATTCGGCTTAAAGCCGCTGAGGCCGATAAATGTTAGGCTACCCTACTATAAGCCTGTGAGGCTAACTAATAGCCTCCTAAAGATCCTGAGAGAAGCTTACGAAGTCAAACCAAGAAATGTTAGTGAGCTAATGTTGCATACGAGGGTGGGCCCCGAGACTCTCAGGGCGCTAAGCTTAATTTCAGAGCTTATCTATAGAGAGCCACCACCACTCAAGGATCCCGAGTCGATACCCTTCAGCCCATTTAAGTACGCATTTGCGATAGGCGGTAAGGACGGAATACCTTATCCTGTGAAGAGGGAGATAGCTGAGAAGGTTATTCAGGAATTAGAGGAGATAATTAAGTCAGCAGAACTAGGTAGTAAAGAGAGGTTACTCGCATTAAGGGCCCTTAGGAAGCTAGCCCCAAGAGATGTAGGTAGGTATTGAACACTCAATAAGGAAATAATTACTGAGTGATACATAGCCATTACATCTCTGCTTAATGAGTATAGTAGCGGACTTACTAAAGTTGCTAAAAGTTATTTTAGGGCGTTTTAATCATTAGCTAACAGGTGACGTTAATGCCCAGAGGTAGTCTCGTTGAGTACCTAAATGATGAGGTTCAAGGCCTAATACAGTACACAACAATCTCTAATCCATTAACGCTAGGCGGTTACGGGAACCCCAGGTCGGGATACACTGTCTTCTCAGTAGATCACGGACTCAGTAAGGCGTTCTTAGTGCTTTCTATCTCATGCAAGTCAGTACCAAGGAATATATTGTGGAAGGTAATGCTCAATGGGGTTACCCTAGTACGTGAGTTCAAGCCTCAGCTACTTGAGGAGTGGGAGGAGGGCGTCTACGCAGTACAGGTGTTTGACGTAAGCCAGCTGATGTCCGAGGCAGGGCACTACACACTCTCGATAAAGTGTGAGTCCTCTGAAGCGGTAACTGTTGAAGCAGTGACCCTATTCGGTATCACACCGCTGGAAAACGCTAAGTCAGAGGTAGTATTTAGGGCAGGGCAGGTTGGCCTAAGGCCATCGGAGAGAGTGGATATAGATGTGCCTATGAGTAACAGGGACGGTATAGGTAAGACGCTAATAACGCTCAGCATGCCGTCGAGAAAGGCAGTAGTGGATGTCATGATTAACGGCAGGCAGGTAGAGACTGTCGATGGCGTTATAGGTGTGGAGGAGGTAAGCATTAAGAACGTGCACTTAGGAAGCAAGAATAGTGTTACCTTACTGCACAGGGGTACCTCATTAACCTACTATCCAAGAGATGTAAGGATCCACAACTTACTAATGTATAAAGTATTAGTTGAGGGGCCTAAGGTAGATGTGGTGGATGCAAGCTTAGGTAACGATAAGGTGAGCATGAAGCTGAGGAATACAGGTGATGTGGTAGCTAAAAATATAGTTATAGCTTGCTTGACAGCTGGCGAGATACTGTTTAGGGACGTAATTAATGTGCTGAAGCCTGGTGAAGAAGTAGTTAGGGAGTACGCTGTATCAGCTAGGCAGAGACCAGTCATTGTTAGAGTCATCTACACTGGCTTACTAGACCAGGAAGTAATAACTGTTAAGTTAATGGAGGAACCCCAATAACCTAAATATCAAGTCAGTGAGGAATGCTAGGGAGCCAATAAATATAGCTACCTTCAAGTAAGTTCTTACCCTGCCTGCAATCTTCTCTGGGCTCGTCTTATATTCCCTACTTACAAGCTTTACTATAGAATAAGCTATTACTGCATCCGTCAAGGAAGTAAGAGCTAGGTACACTACACCGTACCTTATAAGTAAATAGGGTAGTGGTGATAGAGCTATTACTAGAGCTAAGAGTATTATGGCAACAGCAGCAGATTTACTCAGTCCTATAACTCTAGGTAGAGACTTGACGTCTCTTACTGCATCTGCTACATAATCTTCAATAGTCTTAACTATCTCCCGTGAAAGTAGGAGGAGGAAAGCATAAAGTGCAGGTATGCCCGTGTACGTAACGTAACTTAGCGCGCCCTCATATTCGGCTAGAGCTAAGCCGCCGTAAATTATAGATGCAGCTCCTTCGAAGCTAACAACGATATTACCTAGGATGCCTAATTCCTTAATCTTATATGAGTACATTACGAGTAAGAGAGCGTTGAATGACGCAAAAATAAATGAGACAGGTCCGGAAAGAATGGCGAGTGAAACACCAGCTACTATGAGGATAATAGAGAGCACTAATGCTTCGTTCCTACTGACGATACCTGAGGGTATTGGCCTGTATGGCTTATTTATTAGATCAACCTCAACATCGAAGTAGTCATTAATCGCATAGCCTCCTGCAGCCACCAACACGACAGTAGAGAGCGGTATTGCGGGGCTTAAGCCGTACCTACCTAGTGAGGCAACTACAGCTAAGTACCCTACGAGTGTAGTTACTACCGTAGCTATTAAGTTGTGGAGCCTTACTAGCTGTAAGTAAGCACGTACCTTCTTACGCAGGCTAACCATCTAGCACACCATGTGCTATGACTTATCCTCGCTCTTCAAGCACTTAATTACATCCCTAGATATATTATAGCACCCTAACCCGCGCTCAAGGAGCCCCAGGTCGAGTAGGTATCCGATTACTTTAGTAGGATCCTTAATGTCGTATAAGCCCTTTAGTTCCCTGAGGGCTAGTAGTTCACCCACAGACCTATAGCGTATGAAGTACTTCAGGACCTTATTGCTTTCGCTATCTAATCTGCTGACCTTACTCAGTATTTCCTCGCAGCTCACTTAGCCCCCCTTAAAGTATCGAACTCGTAGCAAGACTTAAAGGTATCGTCACGCCATGAGTTTGAGGTTAGCTGCCTAGTAGTAGTACGTGTCGACATAGTAGTGCTCATTTAGAGTCTCCTTACTCTCAGCACTTGGGCATATATTGCTCAGTGGGCATACTTTGCTACATAGTTTTAGTGATAAACACTTATCCGAACACCCGGCCCTACACGTTGGGCTATCCCTAGTGCAGCAGTGTCTGCCGAATAGCCAGAGCAGGTCATCGAGTATCAGCGGATCTACGTCAATCACTTTTGACACCATTTTAAATGCTGTCCTCACAGCATATCTGATTGCTACGTCCTCATCGTGAGTTAAATGCTCTCTCCTACGTATCTTCCCTAGTATGTACTCAGGTAACTTAATGAAGCCTAAGCGTAGTGCGATTCTAGTTAAGTGGTTGTCTACAGGTACCTCAGAATGTTCTTGATCTGCATATGTTAATATTCCTCGGCGACTAAGGAACTTAGCTAGCAAATAGGCTTTCTTCTCTACGGGATCGGAGTAAGCTATGAAGCTCTTTAACCTATCAATAAAGCCGTATGTCACGCTGTTCTTGAGGTATCCACCGCTCTTCTTAATTAAATTCAGTACTGATCCGCCATAGTATTTAACTAACTTCCTGCCTAGATCCCTAAGAAGTAGTGCGCGAACATCCGGGTCCCAAATCACTACATCACGCCCGTCCTCTCCTTTAGCCCTAAGCCACTTCTTAACGTCATCAACACCTATATTGGCCATTGAATTAGGACTGAAGAAGTCAGGGCTCTCATCATACTTTAACTTACCTAGCCTGTACAGTAAATCAGCTCCGTGATAAAATTCTCCGTCAACGAACCCTTCAAAATCTCTGTACCTACTGGTTCTATGGTCTATTGCAACCATGAATATAAAATACCTAGCTACGTACTCGGGGTCATCGCCAGCAGGCGGGTAATAACGCGCATCAGTAAAGGTATCTAGCCCGATATTACTTAGTAGCCTACCTAGAGTTGCTGAGGCACTGCATATTTGTGCTTCGTTTATCTCCATACTGATGCCGTAGCTACATATTCTCACCTTTATACACCCCCTCGTAAACTTTAGATGGTTTTTCAGTTAACTTTATGAATACTAGCTGAGCTACTCTAGCACCTACTTCAAGCTCGAGTCCGTGAGGATTAAGTACTGTCAGGAGGCCTTCGCCTCTCCCAACATAGCC
>QMWS01000062.1 GCA_003661745.1 Thermoprotei archaeon
CGTAGCTAGTAGTTCCTTAGCATTTAACTGACCCTCCCGAACTCTGCTTTTCAGCCTCTTGTAAAGCTCTCTAGCTTCTAGGTAGAACCGATCCCTTAAGCTCTGGAACTTACCTCGAGGTAACCCCCGCTCCACTATTAAGTACTTTGCAAGATCTACCTCACTTAAGGGGTTCTCCCTTATCTCAACAAATCCACGCTTCTCAAGATCCTTAGCTAGCCATAGAGGAAGAAACGCCTCTTCACCACGATTAAAGGTCTCCCACCCACTTTCGGTTCTAATCTTACCTAAATCACGCAATACAGCTACTCTCACCGGTGAGAGAAGGTGGTAGATATTAGCAAGCGTAATAATTCCTTTAATCATCCCCCACACCAAACCTTCATATCGCTTCACCACATATATAAGAGAGCTAATAAGACGAAGGCGGAATTATTTAGAGGTCCCACTAGCGTTAGTGGAGTAGGATAATAATACCTTAGAGTTACTGTAATTAGTCAAAATAGCTTATTAAGCATTGAAGAACAAAGGTATTACGGATGAAGTGAGGTAGCCGTCTGAGCGAGTGATGAGGGCTCGTGTTTCTGACTGCTTATAAGGGTCATTCTTTTAATTATATGCTAGCGTATGTACCTAATTGAAATAATACTTAGAGTGTGGATGGGTCGTGTGGCGGGCCCGCCGGGATTTGAACCCGGGACCTACGGGTTAAGAGCCACGGCTTCCCTTCGGCAAGGATCCGCCGCTCTACCTGGCTGAGCTACGGGCCCTTTCCTTGAGAATTAGGAAGTTAAGGGTTTTTAAGCGTTGCTTAGGGCTGTATTCATTGAATTAAGATAAAATTAAAGAGTCAGCTAATCAACCCCTCATCACTATATGGTCTTTTAAGTTCAGACTACGTCGGCTTCATCACTAGGTGTTCCATCTAACAACTAATCTGTAATTTTCCTATTATGTATACTTTGTTGTAGCTCAATTAAAAGGCGTGCATCTGACGACTGAAATTCTATTTAATAAAATCTGGTGGCTCGTGAAGATTTATTATAGGTATCACTATGTATCCTGCCTTCGTTCCTTTTGAGAACTCTATTATTTCGCCTGATACGTCAGTCTTTATAAGCACGTAATTTTTGTCCTTAGGTATTTCTCCTTCTGTATCAACGTAATAGTAGAAGAGCGGGATACCGTAGAGCTTATAGTAATCTCTGAATACAGCCATAATACCGTAGACTGCGCTTCCGCCATCTACGTACCTAATAATGTAAGTTGCTTGACCTAGCGCGATGCTTGAGGCCGCCATCCTAGCTAGGTCAGCAAACGACTTAACTCTAATTTTAATTGCTTTCTGTATTCCTTCAATACCCATGGATAATCCCAACGCTTATAACAGCACCACGCATTTTATAAGCTTATACTCCTAGCATGGAATGTAGCGGTTCCGGCCGTTTAAGTTTCCTAGGGAAAACATTAATTTTTAGCGTGTTATTCACTAGTCGGTGAAACATAACTTGCTAAGTGTAGAAATAAGGTGGCATGGCAGGGGAGGGCAAGGTGTTTGGACAGCAAGTAATATTCTAGCCGAGGCGGCAATTAGGGAAGGTAAGCACGCGCAGTCATTCCCTACATTTGGGCCAGAGAGGATGGGTGCTCCAATAATGGCCTTTACTAGGATAAGCGACGATGTAATAGAAGTACACTCAGGCGTATATGAGCCTGACATAGTCGTTGTGTTAGACCCAACGCTGCTGGGTACTATAAACGTTCTTGAGGGCCTAAAGAAGGGCGGCCTATTAGTACTCAACTATAAGAGCAGTAACGTTGAGGAGTTAACGCACCTGCTAGGCAGCGAGCTGAGAAACTATAAGACGTACGTAGTTTCAGCAACTGAAATAGCTGTTAAGATACTTGGTAGAGGTATAACCAATACCGCTATGCTTGGCGCGCTGGTAAAGGCGTCCCCTATAGTGAAGCTGGACACCATATTTGATGTCGTTAAGGAGCGTTTCAGAGGGCCTATAGCAGAGAAGAATATCGAGGTTATTAAGGCAGCGTATGAAGACACAAAGGAGGTGGCTTAAGAAATGAGTGAGCTTAAGGGCTGGCGCGAGCTCCCCATAGGTACGCTACCACTGAAGTTCTCAACGGAATTCAAGACAGGTGATTGGAGAACCTTCAGGCCTGTGATAAATCAGGAAAAGTGCGTTAAGTGCTTATTATGCTGGGTTTACTGCCCAGAAATGTCGATAGTATGGGATGGCACTAAAGTCTCAGTAAACTATGACTTCTGCAAGGGCTGCGGAATATGTGCGCATGAGTGCCCCGTTAAAGCCATTTCAATGGTACCTGAGAGGTGATGGGAGGTGGCAGCCGAAAAAGTTCGAGGAGTTGTAATGGGGCTGAACGGTGATGAAGCTGTTGCATGGGCGGTCAAGCAGTGTAATGTTGACGTAGTTGCAGCTTACCCAATAACACCCCAGACGATAATCGTTGAGAGATTTTCGGAATTCGTAGCTAATGGCGAAGTTAATACTGAATTCGTCCCTGTAGAGAGTGAGCATTCAGCATTAAGTGCTTGTGTTGGTGCTGCAGCCGCAGGCGCAAGAGCCTTTACAGCCACGGCATCACAGGGGCTAGCCCTTATGTGGGAAATACTCTACATAGCGTCAGGCCTGAGGCTGCCGATAGTAATGGCTGTTGTCAATAGGGCTCTTTCAGCACCCATAAATATTCACTGCGACCACAGCGACACAATGGGAGCTAGGGACTCAGGATGGATTCAGCTGTACGTAGAAGACTCCCAAGAAGCGTACGACACCGTTATCCAGGCATTCAGGATAGCAGAGCATCCAGATGTCTTGTTGCCTGTTATGGTTAATCTTGACGGATTCTTCCTGAGTCACACACTGCAGGATGTTCGCATACTCCCTGACGAAGTAGTCAAGAAGTTTGTGGGTACTAGAGAACCGACTAAGGTTAAGGTGCCGTACCTCAATAACAAGGAGGTACCCTTAGTATTAGACGGTGAGACACCGATAACGCTGGGGCCTCTAGACCTCCAGGACTACTACTTCGAGCATAAGATGCCTCAAATAATCGCTATGGAGAATGCTAAGAAGGTAATTAAGGAGGTAAATGAAGAATACGCTAAGATAAGCGGTAGGAAGTATGGCAATGGCCTCATAGTGCCCTACGGCCTCGAAGACGCAGATGTAGCAATAGTGCTGCTTGGTTCAGCAGCAGGTACAGTGAGGTATGTAGCGAGAAAACTTAGGGAGAATGGTTATAAGGTAGGTGTATTGAGGATAAGGGCATTTAGGCCATTTCCAATAGAGGATATCGTTGAAAAGTTGAGGAACGTTAAGGTCGTGTGCGTCATGGACCGTTCAGTATCTTTCGGTGCTCATGGTGGCCCATTATTCATGGAGATAAGGTCTGCATTCTATGATATGCCAGAGAGACCCATAATACTTAACTACATATATGGCTTAGGTGGCAGGGACCTACCACCCTCAACAATTAAGGATATATTCATGGAGTTGCTTGACATTGCTAAGACTGGTCAAGCTAGGCAATTAATTAAGTACGTAGGGGTGAGAGAATGAGTTCAGCCATAAACATTCGGGAATTAGCTAAAAAAGAACCAAAGCTATTACCCGGCCACAGATTATGCGCTGGTTGTGCAGCACCTGTAATAGTTAAGCTGGTGCTACTTGCTGCTGAAGGGCCAACAATAATAGTCAATGCCACAGGATGCTTAGAAGTGGCAACAACGATATTTCCGTATACTTCATGGAAGGTTCCATGGATTCACAACGCATTCGAGAACGCAGCGTCGACAGCGGCAGGGATCGATGCGGCAATTAAGGCGCTAAGGAGGAGAGGGGCCTTCAAACACGATAGGGTCAATATAATAGCTTTCGCAGGTGATGGAGGCACATACGACATTGGTCTTCAAGCGCTGAGTGGAGCTATAGAGAGAGGACACAACTTCCTCTACATACTCTACGATAATGAAGCATACATGAATACTGGCATTCAGAGGAGTGGAGGAACGCCATTAGGTGCTGCAACAACTACAAGCCCAGCGGGAAGAATTATTCCAGGTAAGTTGCAGCATAAGAAGCCAATAGCTGACATAGTAGTAGCGCACAAGGCACCATACGTAGCGACAGCCACACCAGCCCACTGGATGGACCTAATTAGGAAAGTCAAGAAAGCATTAAGCATTGAGGGACCTAAATTCCTCCACATCTTATCGCCCTGCCCACGAGGATGGCGCTACGACCCAAGCATGACTATGGAAGTAGCGAGGATAGCTGTTGACACATGCTACTTCCCGCTCTGGGAGTACGAGAAAGGAACATGGAGGCTAACAGATAGAAGCTTAGCTATAGCTAAGAACCCGCAACTAAAGAAGCCGATCGAGGAATTCCTGAAGACCCAAGGTAGATTTAAGCACCTACTACGACCAGAGAATAGACACATGATTGAGAAGCTGCAAGAGTACGTTGACGCTGTATGGGAGGATTTGCTAAAGAGGGCGGGCCTTAAGTAGATACTCCTTCCTTTTTAACTTATTAACTTAATAAAATACTGCTCGTGTATGGGGGGCTAGTCTCTGCCTTACCTTATTATCTCCTTTAATATCTTAGAGTAGAGTTTCGTCATTGTTTTCTTCTCTATTCTATCTAACTTAGGTATCTCGATTTCAAAAACGTTGGGCTCGAAGGATGAAATCTCGTCAGCTATGCTCCCGTCTCTTCTAACAATGAATGTTGGCTGATGTATTGCCTCAGCGACATAACCACCAATACTGATTACAGGAGTTGAGTTTTCCTTAGCACGTACAGCCGAAATAGCGATTGTGAGGTCTGGAGGTCTCTCAGTAAGTATAGGTGGTTGTATAGATATGAATGCGTCGCAACCCTTGTAGAGACACAGCCTGCATATTTCGGGAACTTCTATATCGTCAAGCATCAGGATGCATAAGTTAACACCATTTATCGTTATTAAGTCTAAATCTGTTCCGCCGCTAACTACGCCATTAATGGGCTTAAGCTTCCTACCTTTAATAATGGGACCACCTATAGGTGGGAGTATCGCGCTCATCATGTAAAGTTTATTGCCAGCCCTGCGTAGTATCGGCGATAGTATTATGTGTTTCC
>QMWS01000063.1 GCA_003661745.1 Thermoprotei archaeon
ATTCCCTCTACACTACGTTACCATATTTTGCTTCTGAAATCCTCATAAACATATCCCGTAAATTCTAACCTACATATCAGTATCCGTGAACCTTAAATCCTTCCTAAGACTTTATCAAGGTATTTATTCTTTCACAATACCTGGACGAGGATATAGGGTTTTGCGTAATTCATCCCTAATCAGTGAAGGTAAAAGGTAAAGTTTACGGTATGAACTCGTAGATATACCTTCTTGATATCCTGCAAGGCTCTCTACTGATGGTGGTGGGGTCGTTAAGTATGTGCTGAATCACGGTGGAAGTACGTCTAGAGACTAGGTAGGAATCTTTGGAGCTTTCGGTTTTCTCAGGAACTATTACTCTCTTAAACGTGAGTATCATGTAAGAATAATCTTTAGTAAGGTTGTAAGCCCTAGAGTGGGTGTTAATAAACCGGTTACTGGTGTTGTCCCTTCGGTCTCTCGATTACTGGGTACTCAGCTAATTTATCCTCGATCTGCACGATAGCTAACCTGTAGAGTCGAAGCTTAGCTGAACCATTAGCTACCTCTCCATCAACCTCCTTTAGGAATGTTAATCCAAGCCCTTCAATTAGATCCTTAGGTAGTGTGGAATATATAGCACCAGCGTAGTGCTAACACTTCTATACACAGAGAGCTCATACCTGCAATACTTTAAGAATACTCTCAACTATATCACCTGCAGGAAGGCTCATAGCGCCTAAAACTTAGATATAGCTTAAGCTCCTCTCAATAGGGTATGGAGCTACTTCGTTTGTAGGTCTTTTAAGGTCTTTGCACACTCTGATACACCTCTTTAGGGTTCAATCCTAACAATCTAGATCTCATAATGAGTCATAGTAATCAGTAGAGGCAAATATAAATATATACAAGGAATTCTCTGGCGCTAAGTCAACCTCCTAGGAATCTTGCTTTAGGGGTTCCTTGAAAAATTCCTCATTCTTTTGCTTGTTCAGTATTGACCACTAGCTACTCCAGTTAAAAAGAACGATCTTTCGGATGTCTTACTCTTTCGTTAACTTTATTGTTACTTCATAGCCCCCAACAATACCTACTTTGAAGTATAACTTAGTAGGTTTCTCATTAATGGGTATTTGGAATAGGAGGTCTCCCTCTATAGCTGTATTCGGTGCTACTGAAGCAAACGTGTCTAATTCTTCAAAGGCGACCGCTTTCGACTTTATCTCATCCGTGACGTCCCAACTAGAAATGTACTCTAACTCATAGGTGTATGCCCTCTCATAGCTCTTGTCGGCATTTGAGATCAGTATGAACTTCCATATCTCAGATGTGTCCTTAGCTTCACTACCTACGTTCTTTATCCTTAATCTTACTAGAACAGCCTTATACCCCTCCTCGGCCTTGTAGTAGGAGTCACCCTTCCTTACATACTCAGCTTCTCTAACACCTAGAACAGCTATCTCCCAATCTCCGGCCCTTACTGATTCACCGATACTAGCTGTAGTACTCTTAGTCTCAGTAACTTCTTCAATAGCTTCTTTAACTGCCCATACCCCCATATGGATAACAGCAGTTCCTACTAGGGTAGGTACCGCAATTACTAACAGGACTATACCTAAAACTAAGGGTAGCCTACTCCCTCCCCTCTTAGCTATTAGGTAAGCTCCCAAGATAATAGCTACGATTACGAACACATATCCTAGTGCTGCGGAAACACTCCAAGCTATAGGGAAAGCGAGTAAAGCTAAAATTATGCCTAAAATGAAAAGGACTAGTGCTTTCCCAGCCTTCAATTCCTTAATCACCCAACAACGCAGATTGTATAAAATTATAAAACTTTTAACTCTTGCGTGAAACCAATAGTTCCTTGGAGGATGTTCCTGAGGGAGTAATATCTGAGTCAGCAAAAGAGGTACTCAATACCCACTAATAGTGGTTTCGAGCCTAGATGATGTAGTTAATGCGGCTAAGCTAGCGATGTGTTCACAGAACATATAGTTAAGAACGGTTTCTCCAACACATCACACTATACAGTTACCTCTTAGGTCTAGTAAGTAGAAGTAGTAGGTATGTAAGTAGCTTTATGGTAGTGCTTAATATTCTTGCATTTGCTTTCAGTCTTCCACCAACTTAGTTTTTCCTCCTGGGTGGTGAATCGTATACGTACTCACCTATTCTGTAGTTGTTGAGCCATGCGTAAACTATGAGTTCAGCACCGAAGCTCTCCTTAAGTCTGGGTCTGAAGTCCTTAAATAAGTCGCGTCTGTACACTATGAAGTTTGAATAGATATCCCTCACACCGACAATCTTACCGATGGTTCTTGATGCGAAGCGCTCGGACACCCTCGGAATAATTGTTCTACAAACAACGAGGAGGTCGAGGTCCTACTCCAGGAACACCCTGACCATGTCGGGTATTAGCTTCGGGGGTTCTCAAGATCAGCATCGGGAGTAACCACGATAGGGTACTTAGCTGTCCTTAACCCCGTTAATAAGCCTAGTGACTGCCCTGCATCCCTAACGAGTAATGCTCTATCAGCCCACATACAAGCTTCCTCATACGTCCCATCAGGTGATGAGTTATGAAGAGGTAAGTTAGTTTGAATTCTCTCTGTAGCTTAACGAGAAGGTTAAGTATCTGTGCCTGAATAGTTACGTCAAGAGCACTTGTTGGCTCATCAGCTATGAGTAGTGAGGGCCTACCGGCAAGCATCATAGCAATCATTACTCTTTGCCTCATGCCACCGCTCAGCTCAAAGGGGTAGGAGTAGTACCTCTTCCGCGGGTCAGGTATCCTAACGTTCTTTAATAGTTCAATAACTTCTTCCTGTATAGTCCTCTTAATCCTTAACTTATGTATCTTGAACACTTCACTCATTTGGTTACCTACAGTGAACACTGGGTTTAATGCTGTTAGGGGCTCCTGGAAAATCATACCTATCTCCTTACCTCTGATCTTCCTAAGCTCGGACTCTGATAGGTCGAGTAGATTAGTCCCCTTAAATAGAATCTTACCCCTGACCTCAGCGTTCCTGGGTAGTAATCTGAGAATGGACTTAGCTGCGGTTGATTTACCGCAATCCATCTCATCCATGAGTGCAAGTACTTCACCATACCTGATGCTGAGTGAAATTACATCAATTACCTTTGCTACACCTTCATCTGCTCTGAAGTTGACGTAAAGGTCTTCGATCTTAAGGAGTGTCTCGTTATTCATCTCAGCCCACCCTCTCAGGCTGTATTGCATCTCTTAGACCGTCACTTATGAAGTTAAAGGCGAGTACAGTAAACATTATGGCAATACCCGGAAATATGGAGTACCAAGGCGCTATGGTCAGGTATGTTCTAGCTGTTGAGAGCATGAGACCCCAGTCAGGTGTTGGTGGTTGAGCCCCCAGTCCAAGGAAGCTTAGTGATGAAGCAATGATTATTGCTGAGGGGATATTGTATGTTATCAGTACTAGGACTGATGACATAACATTGGGTAGAATGTATGAGAAAAGAATTCTGATATCGCTCTCACCTATAGCTCTGGCTGCCTCAATGTAAGGTTCCTCCCTCACGGAGAGAGTCTCACCCCTTACAATCCTCGCGTAGCTAGCCCACATAGTGAGTGCTATAGCTATCATGGCATTGATTAGTCCAGGCCCTAATATGGAGACTATAGCAAGAGCCAGGATTAATGAGGGAAGGACCACACGATATCCATGATCCTCATTATTACCTCATCAACTATTCCGCCGTAATAGCCTGAGACCAGGCCTAGAGTAACGCCTATAGCTGCTGATATTAGGGCCACTAAGACACCAACACTAAGCGTTATCCTAGAGCCGTAAAGCACCCTAGAGAAGATGTCTCTACCGAGTTCGTCTGTACCAAAAAGGTATTTAGATGATGGTGGTTGTAATCTATCCTCAAGGTGTTGCTCTATAGGTGAATAGGACGCTATTACAGGTGCGAGTACGGCTATCATGACAATAATACATAACATTACAAGCCCGGCCATACCTAACTTGTTCTTCCTGAATCTCCTCCACGTTAATTTCCACATGCTAACTCCGACAGCTTTACGCTTCTTCTCTGTCATGCTCCCTCACCCGTTACTCTAACTCTGGGATCTATGAGGGCATACACTAAGTCTGCAGCGAAGTTAGCTATTACTGTTAATGTACCTATCAGGAGGACTAACGCTTGAACCGTTGGGTAGTCCCTCTGTAGAATCGATATTACTAGTAACCTACCCATCCCTCCAAGCGAAGATAGTCTCCGTAACTACAGCTCCACCGAATAGCCGCGGGATCTGAAGGAACATGTATGTAACAATAGGTATGAGTGCATTCCTTAGCGCGTGCTTGAATACTACAAGGCTGTTCGGTAGTCCCTTAGCCTTAGCGGTCATTATGTAATCCTTATCCAGCACATCAAGCATGTTGGCCCTCATGAGCCTAGCTATAACAGCTACCTGAGGAAGTCCTAGGGTTAGTGAGGGCAGGATTAAGTTCCTCCAATCACCTATCCCTGAAATGGGGAGAATCTTGAGCGTAACGCCGAATATCAGCATTAGCACTAAGCCAAGCCAGAAGTAAGGCATTGACATTAGGAAAGCCGCGAGACCCATGACTGTATAGTCCACAGCTGTCTGCTTATATAACGCCGCAGCAATCCCTAGCGGTATGCCTAAAGCAAACGCTATGAGCCGGCGGTTCCTATGAGCTGAAGTGTATAGACTACTCTCTCACCTATTAACTGACTAACAGGGACATTCTTCACTAGTGACCTACCGAAGTCTCCTTTCAATATTATGTTTGTGAGCCAGTTAATGAACTGCACAGTGTAGTCATCAATTACCTTCACTTCCTTAAGTGTTCCAACCACAAATGGAGCTGATGGTGAGGCTGTCTCCGAGGCTATAAATCTCTCGAAGACGAACTTAACACCCTCAGCTGTTATTGGGTTTCCGAAGGCATCCTTTATACCTTTTCTTAAGTGAAATGTAATTACCTTACCACCTTCAGAGATCCCCCAAGACTCTGCTAGACCTGGAATTATATTTCCTTCGGAATCAATATTTATTAATCTAGCAAATACTATGTCTGTCGTAATGTCTACCCAAGTCGATTTTTGAGGATCTAAAGTGTCTGGGGGTCTTGTATACCCTATGATCAATACCTTC